>NZ_BAEU01000018.1:0-95955 GCF_000246875.1 Halomonas sp. KM-1 | reverse complement strand
ATATCGCGAGAGCTGGCCGACAAGCAGCCCGACCGCGAAGTCGAGCGCCGCGGCCCGGCCTTGGCCGCGGCCTACAAGGACGGCCAGCCGACCAAGGCCGCCGATGGCTTCGCCCGCTCCTGCGGCGTCGAGGTGGTCGACCTGATCCACCTGGAAACCGACAAGGGCACCTGGCTCGGCTACCGCGAACAGCAGCAGGGCGAAGCCACCACACGGCTGCTGCCGGCCATCGTCGACAAGGCCATTGCCGCCCTGCCGGTACCCAAGAACATGCGCTGGGGCGCCTCGCGGATTGAGTTTTCTCGCCCGGTGCACTGGCTGGTGATGCTCTACGGCCGCGAGGTGGTGGCAGCCCAGGCGCTGGGCCTGACCTCGGGCCGTACGACCCGCGGCCACCGCTTCCATGCCCCCGAGACCATCGAGCTGGCCCATGCGAACGACTACCTGGCCACCCTCGAGCAGGCCTGGGTACTGGCCGATCGCGACCGTCGTCGCGAGCGTATCCGCGAGCAGGTGCTGGCCGAGGCCGAGGTCCAGGACGCCCAGGCGGTGATCGACGAGGCACTGCTCATCGAAGTGAGCGGCCTGGTGGAATGGCCGGTGGCACTGGCCGGCAGCTTCGACGAGCGCTTCCTCGAGGTTCCCGCGGAGTGCCTGATCTCGTCGATGAAGGCCAACCAGAAATACTTCCACCTGCTCGACGACCAGGGCCGGCTCAAGCCGCAGTTCATCACCATCTCGAATATCGACAGCCAGGATCCGCAGCAGGTGATCGAAGGCAACGAGAAGGTCATTCGACCGCGTTTGGCCGATGCCGCCTTCTTCTACGACACCGACCGCAAGCAGCCGCTGGCGGCACGCATCCCCGGCCTGGCCAACGTGGTGTTCCAGCAGCAGCTCGGCACCCTGGCCGACAAGGCGCACCGCAGCGCCGCCGTGGCCGCCTTCATCGCCGGCCGCATCAACGGCGACGTGGCCCAGGCACGCCGTGCCGCCGAGCTGGCCAAGTGCGATCTGGTCACCGAGATGGTGCTCGAGTTTCCCGAGCTTCAGGGCATAATGGGGCGCTACTACGCCACCCACGACGGCGAACCGGCCGAAGTGGCACAGGCCCTCGAAGAGCAGTACCTGCCGCGCTTCGCCGGCGACGAGATCCCTGCCTGCCGTACCGGCCAGGCCCTGGCGCTGTCCGACCGCCTCGACACCCTGACCGGCATCTTCGGCATCGGCCAGCGGCCTAGCGGCACCAAGGACCCCTTTGCCCTGCGTCGCGCCGCCATCGGCGTACTCAACATCATGATCAAGGGCGAACTGGATCTCGACCTGCGCGAGCTGCTGGAGCTGGCCGCCGCGCAGCACCAGGAACTGCCCTACGCAGAGACGCTGGTCGACGAGGTACTGGGCTACATGCTCGACCGCTTCCGCGCCTGGGGCCAGGACGAGGGCATTCCCGCCGAGGTCTACCTGGCCGTTCGTGCGCGCCCGGTGACCAAGCCGCTGGATTTTGCCCGCCGCATGCGTGCGGTTCACGTCTTCACCCAGCGTGAGGAAGCCGCTGCCCTGGCCGCCGCTAACAAGCGGGTTTCCAACATCCTGACCAAGCAGGCCGGCGAACTGGGCGGACAGGTCGACGCGGCACTGCTGCAGGAAACGGCCGAGCGCACGCTGCACGAGGCGGTCTCGGCCAGCCGCGAGCGCGTCCTGCCGCTGTTCGCCGAAGGCCGCTATCGCGAGGCGCTGGACGTTCTTGCCGGCCTGCGCACACCGGTGGACGCCTTCTTCGATGACGTAATGGTCATGGCCGATGACGACGCCGTGCGACGCAACCGCCTGGCGCTGCTGGCCGGTCTGCAGGCGCTGTTCCTCGAAGTGGCCGACATCGCTCTGCTGCAACAGTAAGCGGTCATGCCGAAAGCCGGCCGGGAGCAAGTAGCCCGGCCGGCTTTTTCATGCCTGCTCTTTCATTGCCTGCCCTGCTGTTTGATACGGACTGTCGCTACGCCTGTGTTTCACGTGAAACATCCCAGCCACAAGCACAGGCTTGGCATGTGGTGTTTCACGTGAAACACTGCCCCTTCTCTTCTTCTGCTTATGGTGCAAGATGCCCAGCGCACCCCGACTCGTGATCCTCGACCGCGACGGCGTCATCAACCGCGATTCCGACGCCTACATCAAATCTCTCGAAGAGTGGATTCCCTACCCCACTTCCATCGAGGCAATAGCCCGGCTGAGCCGAGCCGGTTGGTTGGTGGCCATCGCCACCAACCAGTCCGGCATCGCACGCGGCTACTATGACGAGGCCACCCTGGCCACGATGCACGCCGAGCTCGAACGGTTGGTGGCCGTCGCCGGAGGCGAGATCGCTCATATCGCCTACTGCCCCCACGGCCCGGACGACGGCTGTACCTGTCGCAAGCCCCTGCCCGGCCTGCTCGAGGAGATACGCACCGCGCTGGGGCTGGATAGTCTAGAGGGCAGTTGGATAGTGGGCGACAGCCTGCGCGACCTGCAGGCAGGAGATGCAATGGGCTGTCGTTGCGTGCTCGTACGCACCGGCAAGGGCAGCCGCACCGAGGCGAAAGGCGTGGGGTTGGAAAACGCGCAGATTTTCAATGATCTGGCCGCGTTTACTGACTGGCTGCTGAGCCAAGCCTAGACGATTTTCGTACAAGTCCTAAAACGGAGCACTCAACAAGTACCCTAACGTAGCTCGCATGAAAAAGCCGACCTTCGAAGGGTCGGCTTTTTCTGCTCTTGTCACGCACTGTCTGTCACTCACTGCAGGCAGCGGGGGCGATGTTTCACGTGAAACATCGCCGTGTGCGCATCACACGTCCAGGTTGGCCACCAGCGCGTTGCTCTCGATGAAGGCACGCCGCGGCTCGACTTCGTCGCCCATCAGCGTGTTGAACATCATGTCGGCGGCCACTGCATCCTCGATGGAAACACGCAGCAGGCGCCGCGTATCGGGATCCATGGTGGTCTCCCACAGCTGATCCGGGTTCATCTCGCCCAGTCCCTTGTAGCGCTGCACCGCAAGGCCGCGCTGGGCCTCGGCCATCAGCCATTCCAAGGCCTGGTAGAAGGTAGTGACCGTCTTCTTGCGCTCACCCCGCGCGATGTAGGCGCCCTCTTCTAGGAGACCGTCCAGCGTCTCGCCAAGCGCTGCCATGGCACGGTAGTCGGCGCTGGTGAAGAAGTCGATGCCCCACACGTAGTCGGAGCTGACACCGTGCGCCGTCAGCGTGACCGCCGGCAGGAACAGTTCGCGCTCGGAGTCCTCTTCGAGACGGAAGGTATAGCGCGGCCCGCCTTCGTAAGCGACCAGCGCGTCCATCTCCTGCTGCAGGTACTCGATCCAGTTCTGCATGGTGACGCGATCCTTGAGGCTCGTTTCACCTTCCAGGCGCGCGGCGTGGACCACCTTGCGCAGCACCTCGTTTGGATAGACACGCGAGAGGCGATCGATTCGCTTCATCACGTCGCGGTACTGGCCCACCAGCGATTCCAGCTGCGCACCGGTAACGGGCGGCGCTTCCGGATTGACGTAGAGCCGGGCGCCGTCCATCGCCGTGGTGGTGAGATAATCGATCAGCGCCTGCTCATCCTTGAGGTAGGTCTCCTGCTTGCCACGCTTGATCTTGTACAGCGGCGGCTGAGCGATGAAGACATGCCCACGCTCGATCAGCAGCGACATCTGACGGAAGAAGAAGGTCAACAGCAGCGTACGAATGTGCGAGCCGTCGACATCTGCGTCGGTCATGATGATGATCGAGTGGTAGCGCAGCTTGTCCGGGTTGAACTCCTCGCGCCCGATGCCGCAGCCCAGGGCAGTGATCAAGGTACCCACCTCGGCGGAAGAGAGCATCTTATCGAAGCGCGCCTTCTCGACGTTCAGGATCTTGCCCTTGAGCGGCAGAATCGCCTGGGTGCGGCGGTCGCGGCCCTGTTTGGCACTGCCGCCGGCCGAGTCACCCTCGACTAGGAACAGCTCGGAGAGGCTTGGGTCCTTTTCCTGGCAGTCGGCCAGCTTGCCCGGCAGGCCGGCGATGTCCAACGCGCCCTTGCGGCGGGTCATGTCGCGCGCCTTGCGCGCCGCTTCACGTGCACGGGCCGCGTCGAGCATCTTGTTGACGATCGACTTCGCGTCGTTGGGACTCTCGATCAGATAGTCCGAGAACAGGCGCCCCATCTCCTGCTCCACCGCGGTCTTGACCTCGGAAGAGACCAGCTTGTCCTTGGTCTGGGAGGAGAACTTGGGATCCGGCACCTTGACCGAAATGATCGCCGTCAGCCCTTCGCGGGCATCGTCCCCGGACGTGGCCACCTTGGACTTCTTGAGCAGCCCTTCGGACTCGATGTAGCCATTCAAGGTACGGGTCAGTGCCGCTCGAAAGCCTGCCAGGTGAGTGCCACCGTCGCGTTGCGGTATGTTATTGGTATAACAGAAAATATTCTCGGCGAACGAGTCGTTCCACTGCATCGCCACCTCGACCACCACGCCGTCCTCGCGCTCGGCTTCGAAGTGAAACACGGGGTTGAGCACGGTTTTGTTGCTGTTGAGGTGATTGACGAACGCTTTCAGCCCGCCCTCGTAGTGGAACAGCTCCTCCTTGCCGCTACGCTCATCGGTCAGACGAATCGCCACCCCGGAGTTGAGGAAGGAGAGTTCGCGCAGCCGCTTGGCCAGAATATCGTAGTGAAACTCGATATTGGCGAAGGTGCCGGGGGAGGGTTTGAAGTGCACCCGGGTACCGGTCTTTTCCGTCTTGCCGACCACGCTGAGCGGCGCCTGGGGCACCCCGTGGTGGTAGATCTGCTCATGCACCTGTCCGGCCCGCCAGATCGTCAGCTTGAGCTCCTCGGACAGCGCATTCACCACCGACACACCTACGCCGTGAAGTCCTCCCGACACCTTGTAGGAGTTGTCGTCGAACTTGCCGCCGGCGTGCAGCACCGTCATGATCACTTCCGCTGCCGACACGCCCTCTTCCTCATGAATGTCGGTAGGTACGCCGCGGCCGTTGTCACTGACGGTGATGGATTCGTCAGGGTGGATGATCACGCGTACTTCGCTGCAGTATCCGGCCAGGGCTTCATCGATGGAGTTGTCCACCAGCTCGAACACCATATGGTGCAGACCTGTCCCGTCATCGGTATCGCCGATGTACATGCCGGGACGCTTTCGCACGGCATCCAGGCCCTTGAGAACCTTGATGCTCGATGAGTCGTAAGCTTGCTCGCTCATTGACTACTCCATGATGAAGTCTATCTGTGCCTCAGACCCTAGCTGCCCTGCTCCGGAATCCGCTTGTTTCACGTGAAACATCGCGATGGGCGTCTGGGGCTCCCATGGCCCCGCCAGGGCGTCGTGTTCGACACTCGTGATGAATGCCTGGCAGCGCATCGATTCGAGCAGGCGACAAAAGACGCGCCTATGCTCGGCATCGAGTTCTGCAGGCAAGTCGTCGATCAGGTAAAGACAGTTTCGTCCTGTCGACAGCTCAAGCAGCCTTCCTTGCGCCAGCTTGAGCGCACTCACTACCAGTTTCTGCTGTCCGCGGGACAGCACCTCCACTGCAGGCCGTCGCCCCAGCCGGATTCTGAGATCGGCACGCTGGGGTCCATGCTGAGTGAAGCCCATATGAAAATCCTGCTCGCGGCCCTGCTCGAGCACTTCATGCAGGTCGCGCTGCTTGTCCCAGCCGCGGGAGTAGCGCAGGCGCAAATCGGGCAGCTCGATCAGGCGGCCGAGGGTTTCCTCGAATACCGGCACGAAGCTTGCCATCCATTCACGGCGCAGCGCATCGACGCGCTCTCCCCAGTGGGCCAGCTCCTGTTCCCAGGCAGCCAGACTGCTGACGTCCATTCTATCACGCCTGAGGAGCGCATTCCGATGCTTCAGCGCACGCTTGGCGCGGCGCCAGGCGTCATAGAAGTCGTGTTTCACGTGAAACACACCCCAGTCGAGAAACTCTCTTCGTCCGGCCGGGGCGCCCTCGAGCAGGCGGAAGGCATCGGGGTTGACCAGCTGAAGAGGAAGGGCCTCGATCAGCTGCGCCAGCCGTGGCACCCGCTCCCCCGCCATGCGCATTTCGAGCTCGCCGCCTTCACGCTCACGCCGCACGCCGATGGGCACGGGAGGCGTACCTGCCAGCCGGGCAAACAGCGTCATTTCCGCTGCGTCATGGGCAATCGCATGCTTCAGCTGCCGTGTGCGGAAAGAGCGGCCCATACCCAGGATGTGCAGCCCCTCGAGCACGCTGGTCTTGCCGCTACCGTTGCGCCCTACGATCAGATTGATACCGGGGCTCGGCGTGACATCGAGCGGGGCCAGATTTCGCAAGCCGGTGAAGGCCAGGCGTTCAATCAGCATGCGGCGTAGCGCAGTACGTGGCGACGGTACCCAGCCGGCATTCGCTGCGGCTGGGTACCCAGAGAGGAAAGAGCGGCGTTCGCGAGCCCGGAGATGCCCTGCACGCGTAGCGGTGCGAGAATCGGGGCGAACACGAGGTCATCGCTCCTACAGGCGCATGGGCATGACGACATACATGGCATCGCCGCCACCGGGCTCTTCCATCAAGGCGCTGCTATTGGAATCGGCGAGCGTCATCTGCACGCGATCTTCTCCAATAACATTAAGCACATCAATGAGATACCCAACATTAAAGCCGATTTCGAGCGAGTCGCCGCCATACTCGACCGCCACGTTTTCCTCGGCTTCTTCCTGCTCGGGGTTGTTGGCCATGACCTGCAGATTGCCCTCCTGCAGATGCAGACGCACGCCGCGATACTTTTCATTGGAGAGAATGGAGGTACGCGAGAGTACCTGGCGCAGCTCGGCGCGCTCGGCAATGAAGACCTTGTCGCCGCCGCGCGGCACCACACGCTCGTAGTCGGGGAACTTGCCGTCGACCAGCTTCGAGGTGAAAGTGAAGTCGCCGGTATGAGCACGTACGTGGCTCGCGCTGAGAGTCAGCGTCACCGGCTCGTCGCTGTCGTCGAGCAGCCGGACCAGTTCCAGCACGCCTTTGCGCGGCACGATCAGCTTGCGCGCCGGCTCGACCTGGATCTCAGCTGAACGCGAGCAGACCGCCAGCCGGTGGCCGTCGGTTGCCACGGTACGCACCAGGCCTGCACGCAGCTCCAGCAGCATGCCGTTGAGGTAGTAGCGCACGTCCTGCTGGGCCATGGCAAAGGAGGTGGCATCGATCAGGTGCTTGAGCGTGCCGCGCGGCAGGCTCAGCTCGACGTCGCCGGCGCTGTCCTCGATGTTGGGGAATTCCGCCACCGGTAGCGTCGACAAGGTGAAGCGGGAACGGCCGCTGCGCAGCACGGCGCGGCCGTCCTCCAGGCTGAACTGCAGCTCGGCCTGATCGGGCAGCGACTTGCAGATGTCCATCAGCTTGCGGGCAGGTACGGTGATGGCTCCGGGCACTTCGACCTGAGAGGCGGCCGTGCGACCGATGAGTTCGACCTCGAGGTCGGTACCGGTGAGCGCCACCTGCTCCTGGTCGACCTGGATCAGCACGTTGGACAGCACCGGCAGGGTCTGGCGGCGCTCCACCACGCCAGCCACCAACGCCAGCGGCCGCAGCAGCGCTTCACGGGTAATGGAAAATCTCATGTCGGCTCCACGTCTAGTCCTGTAGATGGGTGTCGGGCATTGATGTCAGACGTCCTGGCGAACCTGCGCTCAGCTGGTCAAGAGCCGCAGCAGGTTCTTGTAGTCCTCGCGGATATCCGCGCTCTCCTCCTGCAGTGCCTGCACCTTGCGGCAGGCATGCAATACCGTCGTGTGATCGCGTCCGCCGAAGGCGTCGCCGATTTCCGGCAGGCTGTGATTGGTCAACTCCTTGGCCAGTGCCATGGCGACCTGACGCGGCCTGGCCACGGATCTCGAACGGCGCTTGGAGAGCAGGTCGGCGAGCTTGATCTTGTAGTACTCGGCCACGGTGCGCTGAATGTTGTCGACGCCGACCTGCTTGTCCTGCAGCGCCAGCAGATCCTTCAGCGACTCGCGAATGAAATCCTGGGTGATAGGCTTGCCCATGAAATGGGAGTCGGCAATGACTTTTTTCAGCGCCCCCTCCAGCTCCCGCACGTTGGAACGAATCTTCTGGGCAATGAAGAAAGCGGCGTCGTGAGGCAAGTCCACCTTGGCCTGATCCGCTTTCTTCATCAGGATGGCGACCCGGGTTTCCAGCTCCGGTGGCTCGATGGCCACGGTAAGGCCCCAGCCGAAACGTGACTTGAGACGCTCCTCGACGCCGCTGATCTCCTTGGGATAGCGGTCCGAGGTCAGGATCATCTGCTGACCGCCCTCAAGCAAGGCATTGAAAGTATGGAAGAATTCTTCCTGAGAGCGCTCCTTGCCGGCGAAGAACTGGATATCGTCGATCAGCAGCGCATCGACGCTTCTATAGAAGCGCTTGAAATCATTGATGGCATTGAGCTGCAGCGCCTTGACCATGTCCGCCACGAAGCGCTCGGAGTGCAGATAGACGACCCGTGCGTTCTCGCGCCGTGTTGCCAGGGCATTGCCCACGGCATGCATCAGGTGGGTCTTGCCCAGACCGACCCCACCGTAGAGAAACAGTGGGTTGTAGGCACCGCCGGGGTTCTCCGAGACCTGCCGCGAGGCGGCCCGAGCCAGTTGGTTGGACTTGCCCTCGACGAAGGTTTCGAAGGTGAAGCTGGGGTTGAGACCGCTGCTGTGCTTGAGACTACCCTCGACCTGCACTTCGCGCTCGCTGCCGGAACGCCGCGCCGAGCCGCCCTCTTCGCGCAGTTGGTCGATCTCGCGCTCATCGCCGATGTCGCCGCGCGGCGGTACCTGAACGGCAGGCGCCAAGGGGGAGTGAGGATTGGCCGAGACCGGAGCCCCGAGCTCGCGCGTCTGGGGTTTGACCGCAGCCACCTTGCGACTGCCCACGGCCAGTACCACCCGCGGTGGTTTGGCAGGCGCCAGCTCCCTGAGCAGCTCATTGATGCGCTTGGCATACTTGTCGCCGACCCAGTCACGCACGAAGCGGTTGGGCGCCAGCAGTCGCAGCTCGTTGGCTTCGCCCTCCTCGGCCTGAAGCGGGCGAATCCATGTATTGAACTGCTGGGCGTTCAGCTCGTCCTGCAGGTAATCCAGACACTGTTGCCAGAGAGCAAGAGACACTCGACCTCACCATGACCCGTTGATGCGTGACCGGCCATTGTATCCTTCGACCGCCGGGTTATCCACAGCGGAAAACGCCAGAAAATGGCTGTGGAAAAGCCCGGGAGGCACCAGCGATCATCGTGTTCATCCATGGCGAACCACATCGGCATGTGGATGAGTCGGACAATCATCAACTGAACAGTCACAGCATGAGCACTCCTTTCCCAACGCTTTTCCACAGACCCAGACATCAGCCAACCAGCTGATGAGAAAAGCAAATACTACTTTATCAACAGAATCGATCCCCATTATTAGTCACAGTAGGTTCAAGAAAACCTCTTATGATGATTACCCCAGTGGCGTTCGCTGCGGATGCCCTGAGGTGATGCGGGAACGTGAGGAACAATTGCGTCGGGCAGCCGAAGTCTCTACAATTTCCGGTCTTGAACCGAATCTGCCCCTGGTTCCTGTCGGGAATCAGGGCATTCCTGTAAGACGATCCGTCAACAAACCACGTGGGAATCAAGAGTTATGAAACGCACCTTTCAACCCAGCGTTCTGAAGCGCAAGCGTGTCCACGGCTTCCGTGCTCGCATGGCTACCAAGAATGGTCGTGCCGTTCTGGCTCGCCGCCGCGCCAAGGGCCGCAAGCGTCTGAGCGCCTGATCGCGGATTGCGCGTGTCCGGTCATGGTTTCCCCAAACAGCTGCGACTGCTGACAGCCGGGGATTATCGATACGTTTTCGATCACGCTGCACTCAAGGTACATGGCAAGGGGCTGATGGCCCTGGCGTGCCCCAATGGACTGGACCACCCCCGCCTTGGCCTGGTCATCAGCAAGAAGAACGTCCGCAGAGCCGTGGATCGCAACTGCCTGAAGCGTGTGGTGCGCGAATCCTTACGTCTGCGCCAGTGCTCATTACCCGCCGTGGATATCGTCCTGCTGGCACGTCGCGGCGCGAGCGAACTGGACAAGGCCACGCTGCATCGCCAGCTTTTCGGCATGTGGCGGCGCCTGGAGCGTGACGCGCAGAAGTCGATGACCTCCTGACCGGATGCGGTATTTGTCTCCGCTTCGATGGCCTGCCTCGGCAGGCTGTCGCCCTCTTTCACATGGCAGCGGATCTCGTTCCAGCGGCATGTTCACTACCCATCGGGCAGAACCCTCATGGACGTAAAACGACTCCTATTGCTGATTCCACTGGCCGTGCTCACCTACCTGCTGGTGGTACAGTGGAACCAGGATTATGGCCAGGTTGCTCCTGAGCCAGATGCTCCCACCATCACCGCCCCGGCACCCGGTGACGCGCAGGCCCCCGATGACGACGCGTTGGCCGTGCCGGCCGCCCCCAGGGCAGAGCAGGAGATGACCGGCGACATGCCGGCGGAACCTGCCGAGCCGACCAGCACCCGCGACCTGGTCGCCGTGGTGACCGACGTGCTCGACGTGCGCATCGACCCCCAGGGGGGAGACATCGTCTATGCGGCACTGCCCCGCCATCGCATGACGCTGGGCTCGGACCGCCCCTACGTGCTGCTCTCGGACAGTGAGACGCGCAGCTACGTGGCCCGCTCGGGCCTGCAACTGGACGGTCACGGTGGACGCATCGGCTTCACCGCGGAGAACACCAGCTATCGTCTGGCCGACGGCGAGGGTCGTCTGGACGTGGACCTGCACGGAGAAGTGAACGGCGTCGATGTGATCAAGCGCTTCTCCTTCGAGCGCGGCAGCTATGCGGTCGAGGTCAGCTACTACCTGGCCAACAACACCGAAGCGCCGGTCACTGCCCGTTTCATCGGTCAACTGGCCAGGGACAACAGCCCCGACCCCTCGGCGGGCGTGGCACTGGGCATGAGCTCCTATCTGGGTGCGGCCTACTCATCGCCGGACGAGCGCTACCAGAAGGTCGATTTCGACGACATCCAGCGCGGACGCTTCAACAACCGAGACGTTCAGGGCGGATGGGTCGCGATCATCCAGCACTATTTCGTCTCGGCCTGGGCGCCGCCCCAGAACCAGCAGAACCTGCAGTACGCCACCACCGACTCGCGTAACCGCAACGTCGCGGCTTTCGCCGGCCCGGTGACCACGGTGGCGGCAGACGGCGAGGCACGCCTGGGTGCCACCCTCTACGTGGGCCCCAAGGTTCAGGACTATCTCGAGCAGGTCGCCCCGCATCTGCGCCTGACCGTCGATTACGGCTGGCTGTGGTTCATCGCCAACCCGCTGTTCTGGCTGCTCGACCAGATTCATAACCTGGTGGGCAACTGGGGCTGGTCCATCGTCTTCCTGACCATCCTGGTCAAGCTGGCCATGTGGCCGCTCTCCGCCAAGGCCTACAAGTCGATGGCCCGCATGCGCAAGCTGGGCCCGGAGATGCAGCGCCTGAAGGAGCAGTACGGCGACGACCGCCAGAAGATGTCCCAGGAGATGATGAAGTTCTACCAGAAGGAGAAGATCAATCCTCTGGGCGGCTGTCTGCCGATCCTGGTGCAGATGCCGGTGTTCATCGCCCTGTACTGGATGCTGCTGGAGTCGGTGGAGCTGCGCCACGCGCCCTTCATGTTCTGGATTCAGGACCTGTCGATGAAGGACCCCTTCTTCATCCTGCCGATCCTGATGGGCGTGTCGATGTACGTGCAGCAACTGCTCAACCCGACGCCTCCGGACCCCATGCAGGCGAAGATCATGAAGATGCTGCCTATCGTCTTCACCTTCTTCTTCCTGTGGTTCCCGGCCGGCCTGGTGATCTACTGGGTGGTCAACAACATCATCTCGATCGCGCAGCAGTACGCCATCACCCGCAAGATCGAGAACGACCCCAGCGTCGGCAAAGGGTTGAAGACCAAGTAACCCTGTCCCGGCACTACCTGGACCCCTGCCTCGGCAGGGGTTCGGCGTTTGGGCCTTACCAGCGAGGGAATAGCGCATGGCCGAGCGGCTCTACCATCAGGACACCATCGCCGCGCTGGCCACGCCGCCAGGGCGCGGCGGGGTCGGTATCATTCGCGTCTCGGGCCCCCTGTGCGCCACGATTGCCGAGGCCGTGGTGGGTCACCGCCCGGAGCCGCGCCGCGCCCACTACGGTCCCTTCCACGGCGCTGCCGGCATCATCGACGAAGGCATTGCCCTCTATTTCGCCGGGCCGCACTCCTTCACCGGCGAGGACGTGCTGGAGCTGCAGGGCCATGGCGGCCCGGTGATCATGGATCTGCTGCTGGAGCGCTGCGTTCAGCTCGGCGCCCGCCTGGCCCGGCCGGGGGAGTTCTCCGAGCGCGCCTTTCTCAACGACAAGCTCGACCTGGCCCAGGCCGAGGCCATCGCCGACCTGATCGAGGCCAGCTCGAGAAGCGCCGCCGAGAACGCCCTACGCTCGCTGCAGGGGGAGTTCTCCCGCCGGGTGGCGAGCCTGGTGGACAAGCTCATCGAGCTGCGCATGTACGTGGAGGCGGCCATCGACTTTCCTGAAGAGGAAATCGACTTCCTGGCCGACGGCCGAGTGGCCGAGATGCTCGCCGGGGTGCAGGCGGAGCTCGCCGAGGTGCGCACCGCCGCCGGCCAGGGGGCGCTGATGCGTGAAGGCATGAACGTGGTGATCGCCGGGCGGCCCAATGCCGGCAAGTCGAGCCTGCTCAATGCCCTCACCGAGCAGGAGACCGCCATCGTCACCGATATCGCCGGTACCACCCGCGACGTGCTGCGCGAACACATTCACCTGGACGGCATGCCGCTGCACGTGATCGATACCGCGGGGCTGCGCGACACGCCGGACGCGGTGGAACAGATCGGCGTGGCCAGGGCCTGGGCCGAGATCGAGAAGGCCGACCGCGTGCTGCTGCTGGTGGATGCCGCCACCACCGCGGCGACCGATCCCATGGCGATCTGGCCGGAGTTCGTCGCCCGCCTGCCCGATCCGACCCGCCTGACCCTGGTGCGCAACAAGATCGATACCAGCCAGGAGCAGGCCGGCTTCGACGGCGCCGACACCACGCCGGTGATCCGCCTGTCGGCGCGCACCGGTGCAGGCCTGGAGAATCTCAAGGCGCACCTCAAGGCGGTGATGGGGTTCACCGCCACCACCGAAGGACGCTTCTCGGCCCGGCGCCGCCATCTGGATGCCCTGGACCGGGCGCAGCGAGCCCTCACCAACGGCGAAGAGCAGCTATCGGGCTACGGCGCCGGCGAGCTGCTGGCGGAAGATCTGCGCGACGCCCAACAGGCGCTGGGAGAGATCACCGGCGAGTTCAGCGCCGACGACCTGCTGGGAGAGATATTCGGCAGCTTCTGTATCGGCAAGTAGCCCTTCATCGGCAAGCTAAGAGAGGCTACTCCCCCACCCACCAGTCGGCCCGGTAGCGGCTGGTCTCGCCCAGCCGCGGCGTGACCCGTGCCATGGCGGCGGCAAGGCGCTCGTCCAGCCCCCAGGGCGGGTTCACCACCAGCATGCCGCTGCCGTACATGCCGCGCTCCTCGCCCGGCTCGCGCAGCGTCAGTTCGCTGCGCCAGATCTTGCGCAGGCCGCCGTCGCGCAGCCGCTCCAGCAGTTCGAGATGCCTCGCCGCGGGCAGCAGCGGGTACCACACCAGCACTACCGCATGGCGCGCCTTGCGCATGGCGCCGAGCACGCTCTCGGCCACCTCGGCGTACTCGGCCTTCAGCTCATAGCTGGGGTCGAGCAGGGCACACACCCTGGGCGTGGCCACCGGCAGCGCGGCACTCAAGCCCGCCAGACCGTCGGCGTGGATGCGCCGCACGTTGGCCGGTAACGCCTGCTGCGTCAGATGCTCATGCTCACCGGGATGCAGCTCGAACAGCTGCAGGCGGTCGTCCCGCCGCAGCCGCTGGCTCAGCCACCAGGGCGAGCCCGGGTAGCGTTCGAGCCGGCCGGCATTGGGCTGCAAAGCGGCGATGGCCTCCAGCCAGCCGGCCAGCAGCGGCTCGTCGCTCAGTGCCTCACGCGCTTGCCACAACGGCAGCACGCCGTGGCGATACTCGCCCAGGCGCTGGGTCTCGCTCGCCTCCAGCGGGTAGAGGCCGCGACCGGCATGGGTATCGAAGAAGGTGATCGGCGAGGTCTTGCGCAGCAGATGATCGATGACCGCATGGAGGGTGAGATGCTTGTGAACGTCGGCGAAATTGCCGGCATGGTAGGCATGCTGATAGGAGAGCATGGCGAATCGCCTTCGGCTGGTACGGAACGAAAATGCACAGGCCCGTCATCTGAGCGATGACGGGCCTGCCGATGCCACGGATGCGTCGTGCTTACTGGAACTGCGACTCGATGGGACTCAGGGTGATCTCGACGCGACGGTTCTGAGCGCGGCCCTCTTCGGTGGCGTTGGTGGCGATCGGCTGGCTGGGGCCGTAGCCGGTCATGTAGAGGCGATTGCGTGCCACCCCGGACTGGGCCAGGTAGTTGCCCACCGACTCGGCGCGACGCTCGGAGAGACGCTGGTTGTAGCTGACGCTGCCGGTGCTGTCGGTATGACCGGCGATGTTGACCCGGGTATCGGTGTATTGGGTCAGCACGTTGGCCACATCGTTGAGGGCGTTGCGCGCCTGCACGGTCAGCTCGCTGGAGTCGAAGCCGAAGGTCACGCTGCTGGGCATGTTGAGCACGATGTCGTCGCCGCGACGCTCGACCTCGACGCCGGTGCCGCGCATGCTCTCGCGCAGCTGCTGCTCCTGACGATCCATGTAGGCGCCGATACCGGCACCTGCCGCGGCCCCCACGGCCGCGCCGATCAGCGCACGATCACGACGACTGGTGCTACCGCTGCCCGAGAGCGCCCCGGCGGCGGCACCCACGGCCGCGCCAACTCCGGCGCCGGTCATGGTGCTGGAGCGCTGGGTCTGGCCCGAGTAGGGGTCGGTCGTTGCACAGCCCACGAGCAGGATGGCAGCGGCAAGAGGGGCAACGAGTCGAGACGCTTTGAACATGGACAATCTCCGGATCAGGGGAACGAGCTCATTCTGTGCCAGCTTCACTCACGAGCGCCAGCAGCTCGTTCAAGAATAATAGACCTTGGGGCGAAGCCTGAAGCCTTTGTGCATCTTCCACGAGAAGTCCTTTTTTGCGTGCCGCCACGAGCCGTTCACCGAGCAGCGTTCGCGGGCGACCGGTATGCGCCGCCCAGTCCGCCATGGCAACACCTTCGACGAGGCGCAGCGCATTCATGGCGAACTCCAGCGGCAGCTCGTCGTCGCCGACCTCGCTGCGACCGGCAACGAAGCCGCGGGGATCCTCGCGCCGCCGCAGATAGGCCTCGGGCTGGCGCGTCTTCCAGCGGCGCTCGATGTGCAGCCGCCCTGACTCACCATCGGCGACACTGAGCTTGCCGTGGCTGCCGGCACCGATGCCCAGGTAGTCACCGAAGCGCCAGTAGTTGAGGTTGTGTCGCGAGCGCCGCCCGGGCCGCGCGTAGGCAGAGATCTCGTAGCGTGCCATGCCCGCCGCCTCGAGCCGTTCGTGGCCCAGGTCCTGGATGTCCCACAGCACCTCCTCATGGGGCAGAGCAGGCGGATGCGAGTGGAATTCGGTGTTGGGCTCGAGGGTCAGCTGATACCAGGAGAGGTGCTCCGGCTCCAGCGCCAGAGCGCGCTCCAGATCGGCCAGGGCCAGCGCCGGGGTCTGGTCGGGGAGACCGTGCATCAGGTCGAGGTTGAGGTTGTCGAAGCCGGCGGCACGCGCCTCCGCCACCGCAGCCACCGCATCGTCGCCGCTGTGAATGCGCCCCAGGGCGCTCAGCTGGGCCGACTGGAAACTCTGCACGCCGAGCGAGAGCCGATTGATGCCGGCCTGGCGATAGCCCTGGAAGCGACCGCGCTCTAGCGTGCCGGGGTTGGCTTCCAGCGTGATCTCGATGTCCTGCGCTAGCGGTAACCGCTGCGCCAGGGCCTCGAAGAAACGCGCATAGAACTCGGCCGACATCAGGCTCGGCGTTCCACCGCCAATGAAGACGCTGACCAGAGGGCGACCCGCAGCCAGTGGCAGATCGGCCTCGAGATCGGCAAGCAGGACAGCCAGGTACTCCGCTTCGGGCAAGTCCGTACCTCGGCCCACGCCATGGGAGTTGAAGTCGCAGTAGGGACACTTGCGCACGCACCAGGGCACGTGGACGTAGAGCGCCAACGGTGGCCCGATCGTATCTCGAGGCGAAGCAGGCATCAGGGTCGGGACGTCTCGCGCAGGGCCGCCAACATGGCGTCGAGGGCGCGGCCACGATGGCTCACGCGATTCTTCTCCTCGGCATCGAGTTCCGCCACGCTCTTGCCCAGCGCAGGCAGCCAGAACAGCGGGTCATAGCCGAAGCCGCCCTCGCCGCGCGGCTGCTCGAGGATCTCGCCTTCCCAGCTGCGCTGCACGATGAGAGGCACCGGGTCGTCGGCATGACGCAGGTAGACCAGCGCACACCAGTAGCGGGCACTGCGGCCGCTACCCGTAACCCCCTTCAGCGATTCGATCAGCTTGGCATTGTTGCGCCGATCGCTCTTGGGTTCGCCGGCAAAGCGGGCCGAGTAGATGCCCGGCTGCCCCGCAAGAGCATCCACTTCGAGTCCGGAGTCGTCCGCCAGTGCAGGCAAGCCGCTGGCCCGGCTGGCTTCGCGCGCCTTGAGCAGCGCGTTTTCGACGAAGGTCAGACCGGTTTCCTCGACGTCGGCCACGCCGAAATCGGACTGGGGTCTGATGCGTAGCCCGAGGGACGCGAAAAGCTGGCCGAACTCCCGAATCTTGCCGGGGTTACCGCTGGCCAATACCAGTTCGTCCGTAGATGTCACGATGGCTCCTTGGGCAGGTCGTTGTCTCCGGCACATTTTACACGAGGCGGCAGTCAGGCCGAAGCAGAACCGCTGGATTCGACGCATAGGAAGTCCGCTACCCGCGAGCTAATCGATTCGGCACACATACCTGGCGAGGCTTGTTGAAAGCGTTCTTGTAACCTATCTTTACAAGCTGTGGTCCTTGACGCTACAGGAGGTGACGAGAGACATCAGCATAGCAATAAAGCCGTTTACAAAATAAACAACGCTTTGATTCTAGAGGCGTTTTTATTACGAACATAGACAACCAATATTCCTGTTGGCTTATGGAGTAAGACAAGCAAAGAAAAGTCGTAATTGCATTTCAATTGTAATTAAAAGAAACCAACGCTTGCTTCAATGTCGAAGGATTCGAAAGGGACGAGCGACAATGGATAACAAGGCAAGACTCTTGATGGTGGGCACGCTGGGCAGCGGCCAGCAGCGGCTGGTAGAGCGCATGACCGATAAAGGTTGGAGCGTCAGCACGGCAGGCACGCTGGCCCAGGCGGAGTCTCGGCTGGTCGAAGGTGAGCACGAAGCAGGGATCTTCTGCTTGCACGACAGCGTCATCAGCGATCTGAAGCGGGTCGAGCGACTGGTCGTTCGCTCGGACATGGAGTGGATGGCACTGCTGCGTGAGCCGGAGCTGGACGACCCGCTACTTTGCAGAACGCTGGGCGATCTTTTCATGGCCTACCAGCCGGAGCCGGTGGACATCGATCAAATCGACTGTCTGATGCAGCACGCCGTGGCCATGAAGCGGCTGCGTTCCGAAGAGGCTTCATCCGTGGCGCCCCAAGGGGCCGAATTCGAAATGGTCGGCACCGTACCGGCCATGCACAAGGTATTCGAGACCATACGCCGGGTCGCCTCGGTCGATGCACCGGTCTTCATCAGCGGCGAGTCGGGAACGGGCAAGGAGCTCGCCGCCCGGGCCGTCCACGAACGTTCGCAGCGCGCCACGGCGCCTTTCATTGCCGTCAACTGCGGCGCCCTACCCAGCAGCTTGATTCAGTCCGAGCTGTTCGGCCACGAAAAGGGTGCCTTCACCGGAGCCAGCCAGCAGAAGATCGGCCAGATCGAGGCGGCCGCAGGCGGCACGCTGTTTCTGGACGAGATCGGCGACCTCCCCCTCGAGCTGCAGGTCAACCTGCTGCGCTTCCTGGAGGAGAAGACCATTCAGCGCATCGGTGCCCTGGATGAGATCCATGTCGACGTCCGGGTACTCTCGGCAACCCATGTCGACCTCGAGAAAGCCGTCGAGGAGGGTCGCTTCCGCGAAGATCTCTACCACCGCCTCAACGTGCTGCAGGTCAACATCCCGCCGTTGCGGGAACGTCAGGAGGACATCGAGATCCTGGCTCGCTTCTTCTTCAACAAGTTCATCGAGGAGAAGTCGATGAAGGTTCGCGGTTTCAGCCTGGAGGCGCTGGCTCTGATGCGCCAGTACCACTGGCCGGGCAACATCCGCGAACTGATCAACCGGGTACGCCGTGCCATGGTCATGTGCGAGCAGCGGCTGATCAAGCCGGCGGACCTGGGGCTGGAGCGGCGCACCTCGAACCGCCATGCCATCACGCTGGAGGAGGCACGCAACAGCGCCGAAAAAGAAGCACTGATCGGCGCCTTGAGCCGCAACAAGCACAAGGTCAAGAAAGCGGCCGACGAGCTGGGCGTATCCCGGGTGACGCTCTATCGTCTGATGGAGAAGCACCAGCTGGGGCGCAAGGGCGAGGAAGCCATCTCTCTTACTGCCACCTGATCGAGCCCGCCATGATGCCCCGAACCTTGGATGTCACCTGTTCGGGGCATTCTTCTCACATCTGGAACGGCATGCGGAAGGTCAGGGTGATGTCCGGGGCATCGTCGGTCATGCCGATGCCCACGTTGGTCACGATCGACGTGGTATCGCTCATGGCATAGGTGGCGCCGAGATTGACCGCGCCGGATGTGGCACCGCTTCCGGTCAGGGTCTCCCGCGACTCGCCCTCGAAGGTCCGCTTCGACTCGAAGGCATGCTGATGGCTATAGGAAATCGACAGGCTGAAGCGAGGGTTGAGCGCGAAGGCCGTGCCAAAACCGAAGCGCAAGGCATCGCCCAGGTCGATCCGACCCGGATGATCGCCCGGATCGCTGGAAATATCGGAAAAGCTTCTCTCGAAATTGTACGTATAACCCAGGTTGGCGAAGATGATGGCCGGATCCAACGTCTTTAGCACCGACAAGCCCGTCGAGACTCCCCACACGCCGTTGCCCGTCGGCAGCTCCTCGGGCACGGTCAGGTTTCCTTCACTACCTTCGACCTCACGCGTCTCTATCCCGTAGGGATGTTTGCCGGTCGGAGCGCGCACACCCAGGTTCCAGACCACGTCCGGGCGCGTGGCCGTCTCGGGCAGCAGGCGGTAATAGAGCGAGCCGCGAACGTCACCGAGCCCACCCTGGGTGACGTCCTCCTCGATGTAACGATCCGTCGCCCCGCCCGCCCCTACGCTTTGATACGTGGTGGAGCGATATACGTATGGCAGATTCAGCTCCAGCTCCAGTCGGTTGGTCAGGCCGTAGCGCAGGTTGAGATCGAAGGTGGTGGTGTGGCTCTCGACGGTATCGACGCTGATATTGCCGAGAAAGATCGCATCGAGCACCAGGAAGCCGCTCAGCGCCAGTTGGCTGCGATCCGAGTAGGTGTAGGTGATACCCGGCTCGATGGTGAGACGATCGGAAAAGAGCGTGTGCTCTTCCCGCAGTACGTCACGCACGCTCTGGCTCGGCTGCGCTTCGCGCACCGGCTCACCGTCGACCTGGCCGGGCGCGCTCTGTGCCAGGGCAGCGGTACTCAGCAGAGTGGCGGCCAGCAGACCCGGCAGTGCTATGGCACTCCTCATGCGCTCAGGTGTTGTCATTGGTTACCCCTTGTCGAATCCGTCCAACCGATGCTAGCCACATGGCAAACGCGCAATGGGTGGGCGGCGTCGCCGAAGTATTCTGGGGCTAGCGCTTGGCCCACCTTACAAGGATTCAAAATGAAATAAAACGTTACATAAAAAGTGACTTCAGAAACCTCTCTCGAGATTGCGTGCCGATTCCAAGGCATTACGCAAATCTCCCGTTGGTGCATTTGCCCCCATATTTCGGTCCATCTGGATCTGCATTCGCGCCAAGTTGTGCACTTCCTGATGACTGCCCGTCAGCGACACCGACTGATGCACCCCCCGCCCGGCGTGTATGCCCTGCGTTACCTCGCCCTGCCCCGGCATGACGATGCTCATGCCCAGACCGCTTGCCCCACCTTGAATGGACATCTGCACGCCGGTATCGCTGGTCAGTTGAGTCTCGCCATTGCCGATGCCTGCCTGGCCGAAGTCACCATGATTGATGTCGAGCTGGAAGTCGTTGCCCGCCACATTGAAATCACCGCCCGACTGCACCACCTGCACGACCCCGGTGGCATTACCGCTACCGCTATCGATCACCACCGCCTGGTGGCCGGAGGCATCGATATACTCCTGGTAAGCGTCATCGGTAGTGGCCGTGACATGGGGCGTGAAAGTCACCGCCGGGGCGGCGCCGGAAAGGTCGACCTGCAGATCGGCGCGCGTCTCGAAGACCTCTCCCGTCGGCGACTGCCACACCGTCGACATCTCCATACCGAACAGCACCACACTGTTGCCCTGCACGTAGCGGCCGCGTATGTCGGCCAGCTCGCTGGCATCGAGCTGACGAAACTGCCGCTGCTCTGCCTGCGATTCGAACTCGACCGACATGCCGGATGCGCTCGCCGCATCGCCAGCGACGATACCGACAACGATGAGGCTCATGTTGCTGAAGAGCGAGATTCCTTGCTTGCGGGTCATGCTGATGTTCATGGTGCCAACCTCTCAGTTGGGCTCGGCTCAGAACACTTCCGAGTGCTTGAAGCCGAAATCCAGCAGCTGCTGTTCGGGTACCGGGGAGAACACGTCGGTCATGCGCCGGGCGGTCAACGGCTGGGCCGGATCGAGCAGCACCGTCGAGGTATCGAAACCGTCGCCTACCACCGCGAAGATGATGTCATTCCAGGAGGCGAGAAAGTCGTCACGATCCATGACCTTATTGCCAAGCGCCGGATCGCCGATATAGACCCTGTCACCGCGCGCCTTCTTCATCACCACGAAGTGCTCGTAGCCGTCGAGGTTGAGCAGGACGATGACGGGTATCGAAACCTCTTCGAGGGATTCGGGACCGATCTCGTAGCCCCTGCCACGCAATCCGATGCTCTGC
Source organism: Halomonas sp. KM-1 (assembly GCF_000246875.1). NCBI lineage: Bacteria > Pseudomonadati > Pseudomonadota > Gammaproteobacteria > Oceanospirillales > Halomonadaceae > Halomonas > Halomonas sp. KM-1. Next base: position 74,743 of record NZ_BAEU01000018.1, on the reverse strand, counting down.
ACGTAATTGTTCAGGTCGAGCAGCGAGAACCCCAGGCTTCTCACCCGCTCGGGATCGGCCACCTCCATCAACCCGGCCAGCACCGTCTCCTCGGTAACGTCGGTCCAGCCATAGGCGTACTTGAGAATGGTGGCGAGGGATGCCGCCCCACACGAGAAATCCGTCTCCTGCTCGACCAGATTTTCGAAACGCCTTTCCCGTATCGACTGCACTTCCTTGGTCACGACCGTGCCAGGCACCACACCGGCGAACTGAACCGGTGCCGCCTGGACTTGGGAGTATGCGACCGATGCCATGCCGAACATGGCTAACAGAAGGAATGGATTGCGCATCTTCCGTCTCTCGGATGGCTTGAGTTGGGGTCCAGCCGGCCCGCCTGCCGGGCCGGCTGGGCGGATCGTCGATCCGCTGTGGCGACGTTTACTGAGTGCCGGCCACAGCCAGGCTGTTGCGCTGCTGGTTGCCGGAACCGCTGGCGACGCTGACGCCGATGTTGCCGCTGGCGTTCTGGAAGGAACCGCCGCTGACGTAAGCGCTATTGGTCGTGGTCGGACCACCGTAGGTCTTCTCGCCGATGGGCCAGCCATGGTCGACGGTCACTTCCGCCAGGCCGTTGTCGGTCACGTTGGCGTAGGTCTGCTGTACGCCGACGGAAGTCGCCTCGGCGGAGTCGCCCTCGGTCACGGCGGCAGAGAAGGCATTCTGCTGACCGTTGCCGGTACCCGCCGCGGCGTTGACGGCAATGTTGCCGCTGGCACCTTGGAAGGCGCCGCCACTCACGCCGGCAGAATTGGAGGTGCCGGCATTGCTCGCCGCATTGTCGGAAGAGGACTGGAAGGAGAAGTTGGAAGCGCGAGCGAACACCTGGTTGGCATCGGAAGCCGCCAGTGCCGCATCGTTGGCCTGCTGGTTGTTGTCGCCGCCGGCCACGTTGGCGCCGATGTTGCCGCTGGCTCCCTGGAAGGCACCGCCGCTGAGGTTGGCCCGGTTCTCGGTGCTGGCGTTGTTGACCGTATTGCCTTCGTTGAGCTGCTTGCTATCGACGGTTGCGCCGGCGTAGCTCTCGAAGTCGTAGAGATAGAGACCGCCCTCGACTTCGATATCGCTGGAGAAGCTGGCATCGTGCTCGATGCTGACGTCCTTGCTGTTGTTGACGGTTGAAGTGATGCTGCTGCTGGCAGAATAGCCTTCCTGGGCTTCATCGCCGCCACCTGGGCCGGGGTTCCAGAAGTTCGGCTCCGCCTCTTGAGCTAACGCTGCGCCAGAGGCAAGCAGAGCAGTAACCGCGATGGCAATGGGTGCTTTCTTGAAAGTCGTCATTGAGAGTACTCCTGAATGAACCAATGGTTTGCGAGGTTGTAATGGCAACTACGCCGCTCAGTTCTGCCCCATCCTGAAGCGGAAACTGTTGCTGGACGCATTGCCCCTTCCTGCGGACTGGTTGACTTGAACCACACCCGTCGTGCCACGGAAGGCCGAGGTTTCCACCTCGACGTCGCGCCGCGACGAGCGGGAGTCGTCCGAGCCTTGTTCCTGCCCGCTGCCACCGGAAAGCACCTGACTGAGATTCTCACTGGTCAGTGAACTTCCCCGCACGCCCAGGGCCACACTCAAGGTGTTGCTCTGGACATTCTGTGCCCCCGCCGCCTGATTCACGGATATCCAGCCAGCGGACTGGCTCAGGGCGTTGTCCCCGATCCGTACGCTGGCCCGATCGGGCTCGAGGGCGCTGTCTCCGGTTATCTGCTGAACCACGATATTGTTGGCGAGCGCGTTGGAGCCGATGGCAATGGCTCCGGAATTGCTCTGCAGGTTGCGATCGCCCGAGGCGATATTGACGTTGACCGCGCCGGTGACGCCGCTCAGCGCATTGCCACTGATCGAGCTGGCCGCACTGTAGGTAGTGGTAAAGACCTGATGGCGTACTTCACCCTCCTGAGCGAATGAGTGCACGGGTGGTAAGAGCGTCATGGCGCCCAGCACCAGCGAAGCGGCCTTCGCTACGAACACGCGACGCTTCGTATGGCGTGTTGCTGCCGTCTCGAAGTAAGGCATGAGGCTCACCTGATCGTCTCGGTACGCATGGATTGGCGTTGCTGATTGTTCCCGGCCTCCGTCTGCCGTCCGCCAGAGCCGCTCTTGGAGCCGCCACCTCTCTCGTCCCAGAGCACCACGCCCCACGGCTGATCCAGCTCGAGTTCCGAGGAAGGGACATAGCGTCCACGAACGTCATCGAGATGAACCGCATCCAACTCCTGCCAGGCAGCGGTTCTCGTTTCCTCGGCGAGGAAAGCCTCACCTTCCCCCAGGGCGGCGGCAGGGACACACCAGGCCACGCCGAAGAAAAGAGCGGCCAGCATGGCGTGGTTACCCATCGGGCGCTGTCGCTGCGCTTCTCCGGTGCTGGCTTTGACGGCGTTGCGAGTGTTCATCGATTCATCCTCAGCGTGGCTCATCTAGTACCGGGCAAAGACCATGCCAAAACCATAACCTGTTGTTTTAAATAGACTATGCTGAATCGGTGCAAAAGGAGGGTGTAACCAAAAAGAAACGGGGTCTGAGAAACCTCTGTGGAAAAGAGGTGATATGAGCCAGACCACATGCATGGCTCTAGTGCTACTGACAAAAAACGACAACTGGAAACCTGGCTTAACAAGCCAGTGGAACGACATGGGCAAGTGTTTTGCAAGACGCTGATAGAAAAGAATATTTCTTACCAATCAATGGGTGAAAAGGTGGCTTCGGTAGAGGTAGGCCGGCTGATCGACTGATCGCCACGCTGTAAGGAGTATGAAACGTTAAATCCAAATGGAATAAGTCTTTATAACGCAATGCAAAAAACGTATTAACGCATTCTCCTTTTTTGTCCGAGACTCCAGAGACGGTCTTTCGATTACAATAATTTACATTTAGAGATACGAATGTAAGGGAGGGGGAACATGGCCAGTCAATCGCGGATCCTGCTCGTAACCGATATCAATCCCCAGTCCAAGCTGTTCATCGAGCACCTTCAGCAACAGCTGGGGCACGCGGTGACGGCCACCGAAACGGAAGCCATGCCAGCCCTGTCGGAGGACAACATTCTGGTGATTCTCGACCTGGATCATCTGAGCGAAGCCGGCATGCAAAAATGGCAGGCAGCAGTGGATGGTAAAGACAATATCAGTCTGGCCGCTTTCAATGTCCGCGGCGAAGACCATGCCGTAGAGCTGCTCTCATCACTCAATCTCCAGGGGATCTTCTACCGCAACGACAGCGTCGAGCTGATCTGCAAGGGAATCGAGGCCCTGCAGAGCGGTAGCCTGTGGATGTCCCGCGCGCTGATGTCACGCATGATCCAGTTGCTGCGGCGCCAGCAGATGAATTCGTATCGGCCGGCCTGCGGCCTGACACAGCGTGAGCTGGAGATCATCGGCCTGCTCGGCACCGGCGCCACCAATGCGGAAATCGCCGAAAAGCTGTTCGTCAGCGAGCATACGGTGAAATCCCATCTCTACAACATTTTCAGGAAAATCAAGGTGCACAACCGGCTGCAGGCCATGAATTGGGCTCGACGTAACCTGTTCAGCGTTCCCCCCAGCTACAAGCGCGAGATCAGGCATTGATATGACCAGGCGCGATTACCCACAGGAGCGCACCGAAAGGAACATGGTCCATGGAGATGCACCCTCACGTCATACTGGTGGATCGGATACCTGCCAGATCCCGGGACATGCTGGACGCACTGAGCGCTCATGGCTACAGCGTAACGCTATGTGAGAATCCCGAGACAGCAGGCCAGCTCAGTCCGGCAACCGTCTTCCACGCCGGGCTCCTGTATATCGAGAACGACACCCCTGATGCCCTGCCAGCGGTGGAAAGACTCATTGTCGCGAGCGACTTCGAGTGGGTGGCATTGATCGACCCCCAGCGCTCCACGCATCCGAGTGTTAGGCACGCTCTGGGAAAGCTGTTTCACAGTGTGCACACGCCCGACGATCTTCCCGGCTTGCACTGCCTGCTGCTGCATATCGTCAGGCGGCACGCCATAGCCGCCATCGCAATGAAACATTCGTCGCTTCAGGTGGCCGGCAAGAAAATGATCAGCCGCGCACCATGCATGCGTCGCGTCATAGAGCAGATCCAGGTCGTCGCCGGCGTCGATGCGCCGGTATTCATCACCGGTGAATCGGGGACCGGCAAGGAGCTTGCGGCAAGAGCGGTCCATGAACTGTCCGCTCGTGCCAAGGCCCCCTTCATTGCCGTCAACTGCGGTGCGATTCCTCCCAATCTGATCCAGTCCGAACTGTTCGGCTACGAGAAGGGAGCCTTCACCGACGCCTACAGCCGCCGCATGGGAAAGATCGAGGCCGCGTCGAGTGGCACCCTGTTCCTGGATGAGATCAGCGAGCTTCCTTATGACCTGCAGGCCAATTTTCTGCGCTTCATCGAGAGCGGCAGCATCTCGCGCCTGGGCAGCCACCGGGAAACCCCCATAGACGTGCGCATCATTGCCGCCTCCAACCGAGACGTGTCGTTGCTGGCAGAGGAGGGCCGTTTCCGACATGACCTCTTCTACCGCCTGAACGTGCTCGAAATCAGGATGCCACCGCTGCGTGAGCGCAAGCAGGATCTCGAGACGCTGGTCGAACTCTTCTTCGAACGCTTCAAGCAATACCGACCGCCCGGCCTGGTGGGCATCAGTCCCCAGGCCATGCGCCTGCTTCACGAGCATGACTGGCCGGGCAACGTCCGTGAGCTGATGAACACCGTATGTCGCGCCATGCTCATGTCGGATACGCCATACATCGAAGCCGCGGACCTCCCTATCGGCAAACCGGACCGTCCACGCCGACCGGCAACCTTGGAGGAAATACGCCAACAGGCGGAACGCACCACCATCGTCAACGCCCTCAAGAGAAGTCGTCACAACATCGCGCGCGCATCGCGGGAGTTAGGGGTCTCTCGCGTCACGCTGTACCGCCTGATGGACAAGTACGACATCCAGCGCCTTGACGAACGGCCCTAATCACAACGGTTCCTTGGAACCAGGCATCAAGGGAAACGAAATCATGAGCACAAGAACAGCCATACTGTTGTCCGCCGCAACTGGCCTGGGACTGGCCTTGTCACAAACCGTGGCCGCCCAGGAAACGGCTGCACCCGCTGGTATCACCTCCCCAGTGGGCCAGGCGCCGGTGGCGGAACAGCCGCAGCAGCCCGAAGTGCAGGCCATCGCCGATATCGGCGGCGTGCTGACACCACGCGGCCGCCTGGTGATCGAGCCCTCCCTGCAGTACTCCCACTCGGGGGTCAACCGACTTACGTTTCGCGGCATCGAGATCCTCAGCACCCTGTTGATCGGAGTGTTCAGCGCCGAGGAGGCAGAACGCGACATCTGGACGGCCGCGCTGACCGGCCGCCTGGGCGTCACCGACCGGCTGGAGCTGGAGCTCAGAGTGCCCTACGTCTATAGGGACGACACCCTGAGAGCCACGGTTCCAACGGTGGGAGACGATAGCTTTGATATTGACCGAGACCTGTCGGGCAACGGACTCGGGGATATCGAGATCACCGCCCGCTATCAGCTCAACCGCGGCCAAGGTGGCTGGCCCTTCTTCGTCGGCAACCTGCGCTACAAGAGCGTCACCGGAGACGGCCCCTTCGATATCGCCCGGGACTCCGACGGCATCGAACAGGAGCTGGCAACCGGCTCCGGTTTCCACGCCATCGAACCCAGCATCACGGCGCTGTTCCCCTCCGACCCGGCAGTGTTCTTCGCCAACCTCGGCTATCTCTACAACATGAGTGACAACGTCGACACCCAGCTCACCGAGGAATTACGCATTACCAAGGTGGATCCGGGCGATGCGGTACGGCTCAGCTTCGGCATGGCCTACGCCATCAACCCGCGCGCCTCCTTCACCCTGGGCTTCAAGAACGACTTCATCGACAGGACCAAGACCACCTATTTCCAGGATGGGCGTACCGCGACCCAGAGTTCACGTACGTTGAACGTCGGCTCGCTGCTGCTAGGCTGGTCCTACCAGATCAACCCGGACGTCTCGGTCAATCTGGGGCTTGAGCTGGGCGTCACCGACGACGCACCCAATACCGTGCTGACCCTGCGGGTACCTTTCGGCACCAACGCCTTGGCGAGATGGTAGACGCGAGCATGTGGAAAATGGGGGTTGGAAACGTGGGTCGGTGCCGGGCACCGACCCACGTTATCGCCCAGATTGCATTCAGCGTGCCAAGGATTCGGTAATGGCGTGACGCTGCTGCGCCGCCCGCAGCGCGGGCAGGTTGTTGATCTGCACGCCAATATCGAGCCGCTGCTGGATGTCCCGCTCCGAGGCATCGCTGACCACACTGCCGAGAATGGCGTTCTTGGTGGCCGAGTGGAATACCGCGGTAAAACCCTTGGTATCGTTCACCACCAGCCCGGAAAGATCTTTCATGCCGGCCAGATTGATACCGTTCGGTGTCAGCTCCATGATGGTACTGCCGCTACCTTGACCTACCCGACTGACCACCTGGCCTTCGATCGTTCCCTGCTGACTGACGGTCTGCGACACCATCTCCGCCCCGGTGGGATGGATGACGAAGACGGTATCCATGCGCACGTTGTCGACCAGGGTCTGCAGCGTGGCACCGAAACTCATGTCGAGCCCTGCCAGCTGAAAACCGCCTCTCAGCTCCTCGAGCTCCGCCTCTTCGAGAGGCTGCAGGTAAGAGAAAGAGAAGTCGGTCGCCTGAAGCGCAGGACTGGCTGCCCACAGCGAGGCGATGCATATCCAGCCGAGAGCGCGAGATGCGGCAGCGCAAAACGGTTGACGGACTTGCGTCTCCCTTGGGAGTTGGCGTGCTTTCATCTCTATCGTCCCAGTTCATTGATGGCGGGCAGCTGCAGCAGCATCGAGGCCACGTCGGCACGACCGATACCCTTGCCGACGGGAGCCGATGGGCGGATCTGCCAGTCACGCTCATGGTTGAAGTTGGCTCTGGCAATTTCCGTTTCGGCTCGCGCACCCAGTACCAAGCCGCTCCAGATCGACTCGAAGTGGTCCTTCGGCACTGCTACGGTGCCCACCGCGGGGTCACCCACCAGCACAGCGCCTTCATCCATACCCTTGATGACGACGAAATGGCGGTAACCTCCAGTGTTGATCAGTGTGATGGCGGGAATCCCGATGCGAGCCAGATCGTCGAGCCCGACGCGAAAACCGTCCGATTGCAGTCCTTGGGCATCCAGGTAGCGCTTCATGTCGAGCATGGAGAAGCCGTGCTCCTTGATGTGCTCCACCTCGCCGGCATGGATCATCGCCTCGAATACCTCGGCCTCGGTGGTAGGTCTGTCGTAGTGGTAGGTGAGCAGCGTGGCGACCGATGCCGCGCCGCAGCTGTAGTCATACTGCTGGGCGACGACACCGTCCCAGCGCATCTCCTGATGGCTCCTGGCAGGAACCGTCAGCGAACCGAAGCCGCCATTCAGCGCTATCGTCACCCCCGCCTGTGACGGCAAGGCCTGCAGCAGTGTGACGAGACACAATGACGGTACGCTCAGCCAGCGCATGGTCCTTCCTCCCCCTTGTCGTCTCGCGCCCCTACTGGGGGGCGTAGATACTGATGCTGACTCCCGTCGAGACGGCATTGGCATGCCCCGTCATGAGGTTCATCAAGGTGATGCCCGAGATCCTGTCCATGGCATTGGCCTCGATGGTGATATTGCCCGAGACGATGGTATCGGCCGTGAAGGACGCTCCCTTTGCCGCCGACTCCAGGTTCTGAATGCTCTGTACGTTCACCAGATCGCGGAAACCCTCTCTGCCCGAGATGGTCTCGAGCTCACTGGCATCGATGTGCTGCAGCTCGGCGAACCCTGTCGCTCGCACATCCGCCAGTGCTATGGAACAGGCCCCCCCCAGTCCTAACAGCAACGCAATCCCGATTCCCTGCCCGATTCGTTTCATGGCCCCGTTTCCTCTTCGGCTGTCTATCCAGACTACCCACAGGGTCGAACAGGGCCGGCGGTTGCCCGCCGGCCCTCGCCTGTGGCCTCACAGGACCCCGTCAGTTGCCGATATGGACGTTGCTGTGTGCCGCCACGTTGGTACCTGCCAGCTGCGAGTTGTAGATACCGGTGGAGAGGTTCATGTTGGCGATACCGCCGAAGGTCCCGGCGCCAGCCGCCATGGAGGCGCCTCCGGTGACCAGCGAGGCACTGCCACCGTTGCCGCCGTTGCCGCCGTTGCCGCCATTGCCGGCATTGGCGTAAGCATTGCCACTGGTGCCGGTTCCGCCGCCGCCGCCGCCGCCGTTGCCGGTGGAGCTTCCCCCATTGCCGGCCAAGGCATCGCCACCTGCACCACCATCACCACCAGTGCCAGTGCCGGTGCCACTGCCACCGCCAGTACCGCTGCCAGCGCCACCGGTGCCACCAACCACTGAGGGGGAAGACGTAGCATCACCGCTACTGCTGCCGCCAGCTTCAGCGTATCCATCGTCGATATCATCCCCAGCAAGGTTCCCGGCAATTCCGCCATAGGAGCTGTTATCGGCGCCAGCACTGTTGTTACTGCTATTGGCATTACCTCCCTGACCTGCTCCCAGACCTAGGCCCAAACCAAGGCCGGTACCATCACCGCCATCGTCACCATTCCCGCCAGCCGCCAGAGAATGGCCACCACTGCCACCAGTGCCATCACCGCCAGCGCCGCCAACACCAACGCCGACAGTCACGGCCAGCGCATCACCACCGCTGGCACCAGCGCCACCAACGGCACCATCACCTGCCGTGATATTGATGCGTGAGCCCGTGACAGTGGACCTCAGGTCCTGGATCGCCACCACGCTGGTGCTGGTGTTGTAGGATTCGCTCAATGCCCAGGCATCGCCACCGGCTCCGCCAGCACCACCGGCTCCACCCATACCACCGGCTCCACCAGTCCCAGTACCTGACGTAGCGTTGCTGCTAGCCTGGTTGTTATTGTCATCGTCCATTTCGTCAGAGAAGGTTCCGGAGAGAGCGTTGGCGTTACTGCTACCAGAGCCACCACTTCCACCATTTCCACCTTGGCTACTGCCACCGCTGCCGCCAATGGCTATAGCGGTTGAGTTCACTTCCTGATCGACAGTTTCCGCTGAGCCCGAACTGGGGTTGGCATGCGCATTGGAAATGGCCAGCACCAGCGCCAGCAACGATGACCCCGCGATTACGTAATACTTTTTCATGGTACATCTCCCTATCATGCATGATGATATCTTCCAGAAAATGACCAAGTTGGCTGACGCATTTCGGCCGGACCCTTCTCGGGAATACCTTCCCAATCCCCTCTCCATTTCCGTCGAAAGCCCATAGCTAACGGTCGGACAATCTATCGCATACTTCATGCCGGGAGTTAAAAATTGACATATAGATCAAAGAAATAAGGGTTGGGAGATCATGCCCTCTTGGCTAGCATAGGGAGAATCAGAAGCGCAGAAGTCACAAAAGTACAAAAAGCGTATCACAATTCTAACATTAAATTCAGCCAAGCAGATCCTCACTGGAAAACAGCTTAATATTCAATCCACTATGAAAGACAAGCCATGTACCGGCTTCATTACACATAGATACTAAAAAAATTTTAGGCAATTGAAGGCCCACAGGTTTTTGCAGAACACGACATTTTAAGATGCCGTGCGCAACAAGGCAGGCATTTATCTGCATGAACAAGGAAGTAATTTCGCTAATCCAGCACTACCAGAAGTACAACACCCGAGTATCAAATACTCAATAGTACAGCAGGAAGAATTGAAGCGTGCCTGTCACCCCGGCGAGAAAATACATGGAAGGTTGGCAGCACTCCCGTTGACTGCCAAAACAGAGCATGAAGAGTGGTCTGGCCTGCAGTATGACGGAAACCATTCGAGTATCGTAATGTAACATAACGCATTTCGAATGAAAATAATTCACTTGTCTGTCAATTTATCTGTAAGAAACCTCACGAGGAATGAGAGGAACCATCGAACATCTTATTGTTTTATATGATTTTTCAGATCAAGTATGGGAAAAATCAGCCGATTGGGATTAGGTTAAACATGCGATAACATATATTTACAAAGTGAGTGCCTTGGACGAGGCTTCCCTGTACCCTTTTCATCGGGGCTTGGAAATATCACACCCAGAAAGGCAGGTACATCAGGAGAAGACAAGCATGGAAACAGGTAAAGGGATCGTCCTGCTAGCTACTGAAATCAACCCACAGACCCAACTTTTCGTCAATTACATTTACCAGGAATTGCAGCATAACTTGAGCATCGTCTCACCCAATTCATCCCTGGAGGCCGCCAGGCACGTGGGCGAAGATGGAGAGGCTTGCAACGTCGTTCTTCTCGACCTGGATCATCTCGACGAAACAGACCTGCAGGCCTGGCAGACGCAGTACCATAACCAGCCTCAGTGGGTACTGACTGCGTTCAATCTCAGGGATGAAGAACATGCAGCTCAACTGCTCAGCTTCATGCAGCTCAAGGGAGTTTTCTACCGCAGCGACAGCCTCGAGCTGATCTGTAAAGGCATTCAGAGCCTTCTTGATGGCGACCTGTGGATGTCACGTGCGCTGATGACACGCCTGATAGAGTTTTACCGCCGTCAGCAGTTCAACTGCTATCGCCCCGTTTGTGGCATCACGCAGCGCGAGCTGGAAATTATCGGGCTGCTGGGCTCGGGCGCATCCAATACGAAAATTGCCGAAATTCTTTTTGTGAGCGAGCACACGGTAAAATCCCACCTCTACAATATATTTAGAAAGATCAATGTCAGTAATCGCATACAGGCAGTGAACTGGGCTAGGCAAAACTTGGGGCCCCCTCCCCCCTTATCGCTTCAGCGCTACGAAAGAACCTCACCCAGACACTGACAAGAGAGCGGGCTATCGCCATGGCTTTCCCCCCCAAAACGCCGGCAATCGGCATCGTCCTGATCACGTTTGGATCCCTTGCCCTGGCGGAGCCGCAGGCCCCGGCCCCAGACCTACCGACGTTTCCCGGGGAATCGCAGCCCCCCCAAAGCGCCATAGAAGAACGCCTGGAAGAGGAAGGAGCCGGAGAAGCATTATCCCGTCAATTCCGCCTCGGTGAACCAGGTCTATCAGGCGTCATCGTCGACCGCACCATCACCATGATGGGAAAGACGTTTTACCGGCGTTTCAGTCAGTTAAGTCAAGACAGCCATATCCTGACCAGCACGACGCTGTCCGTGCACGAACGCCCGGACGCACGCTGGGGAAGCCAGATCTGGGTATCGGAAAACAATCGCATTCTGTTCCAGGCGACATTGCCACCCAGACAGAGCGACATCGACCGCTATGCCGAGGCAGCCGCTGAGCAAGTGGAGCAGCTCCTGGTACAGCGCAGCATCATGCAGGCGCTGGAGAGCGACCCGGACCTGGCTGACGACGAAATCTAGCGGAAAGAGCCAACGTCACAAGAAGGAGAACATCATGAAGATCCGCCCATTGAAATTTGCCTTACTTTTCTGTCTGCTTCTGCCTCCGGCAGGAGTACAGGCAGGAGAGCTGATTTATCGCCCCATCAACCCATCGTTCGGTGGGGACCCTCTGCTTGGTAATCATCTGCTCAATAAAGCACAGGCACAGGATACCAATAGAGATCCAAACGCCCCCGATTTCGGAAGATTTTCTGAAGTGGACTTCTTCCTTCAAGACCTGCGTGCCGATCTCATTAACCGAGCAATCGACAATGCGCTCGATCCTAACAACCCCGGTGGAAGCGAAAGCGTCATCGACAACTCCTCCCTCAATGTCAGGTTCGTCAACGTGGGTGGCGGCGCATTTCAGATGATCATCACCGACAAGAGAACCAACGAAGTGACGCGCATCGACTTCGGAACACCATTCTAAGGGGATGAGCATGAACGTATTTAGAGTCGGCCTCATGTCAGGTCTGATCTTCCTCGGTGGGTGCGTCGGTATGGTCACTTCTCCGGAGGGCCTTGAAGGAGCACCTGCGACACTGATCCCTCGGTCTGGCACTTATGTGGACCTTACCAACCTTCCCCGGCCCGCAGCCCCTATCTTCACAGCCGTGTATGACTTCAGAGATCAGACGGGGCAGTATCGCCCCCAACCCGCCAGCACCTTCTCGACGGCTGTGACCCAGGGCGGCGCTGCCATGCTGAGTTCCGCTCTGGCCGACTCTGGCTGGTTCGTGCCGCTCGAGCGCGTCGGTTTACAGAACCTGCTGACGGAGCGCCGTATCATTCGCGCGAACCTTGAACGGAACGGGCGAGAACATGAGCTCGGCTCGCTCAACGCAGCACGAATCCTGATGGAGGGCGGCATCATCGCTTACGACTCCAACATGAAGACAGGCGGTGTAGGAGCGGAATATTTCGGCATCGGCGCATCCGGCCAGTATCAAGTCGACCAAGTGACCGTCAACCTTCGTGCCGTGGATATCGCAACGGGAGAAGTGCTCGCCAACGTGAATACCAGCAAGACGGTTTATTCCTATGAGGTGCGGGCAGGTGTCTATCGTTTCGTCAGTTTCCGCCGCTTGCTGGAAGCCGAGGCGGGCTATACCCACAACGAACCGGTGCAGATGGCCGTGATGTCGGCAATCGAATCTGCCGTCATTCATCTCGTCACACAGGGAGTCGACCGAGGGTTGTGGAACCTGGCAGACCCATCCGAATACGACAACGAAGTACTCATGGCTTACCGCGATGCCTCCTCCCCCATGCTCTGAAACAGCCCGAATTTTTTTAGGCGCCATATTTTGGCGCCTTTTTTTACATTTGTGTTTCGGCACGGTTAATTCCTGAAGACAAAAAACTAATTCTCCTGCAAAAACCGCGAGTGCTAAAAATTTAATACCACGAATAGAACTTCCGAATTATGGAATAAATGCACGCGCATACCGACACTGTAACTGAACGTAAAATCGCTAGAGTAAGTGCCATGAAGAAAAATGGAATTGTTACATTTTCTGTAGGGATGGCTCTAGTTGTGGCCAAAGCCGCCTCGGCCGGCGATCTCATGCCAAGTTCCGAACTCGATGTCGAATCGGCGAGCTCCACGTCTCGACAGGTGGCGACCATCTACCAGGCCGGCCAGGGAAATGAAGCTACTATCCTGCAGCAGGGTAGCCATAACGGCTCGCGTATCATGCAGCAAGGCTTTGCCAACGTTGCCAGCTCAAGGCAAGCCGGACACGCCAACGAAGCTCGAGTAGTGCAGAGCGGCGCTCACCTTGAAGCGTCGATCCTGCAAAATGGTCTAGGCCATGACGCCGGTATCGTGCAGATCGGGTACGGCAAAGAAGCGACCATTCACCAGCATGGCGCTTATGGAAGTGCCGAAATTCATCAGTTGGGAACTCATCGCACAAGTCCCATCACCATCACCCAGTTCTCACGTGGACAGGCAGCCGTCCAAGTCTATCGCTACTAGCTTCGTGGCTACCAGCGACTGCTCGGAACCTGCCATGGAGAAGTGCAAGAAGCATGGTTCATATAAAGATAATTGCTTGATTCCGTAAGTGGCAAATGGAAGCGATAGCCATGCTATCGAATCCTGAATCCACCCTGGCGGCAACAACGCTCAACCAGGGATTTCAAACGAGAGGGAATGGATATGAAATTCAAGATGACCGTCATGGCAGCCGCTATCGCTTTCTCCGGTGCGGCTCTCGCCAATGGAAACGTTTCCGACGTCGATCAAACCGGTTTCAACAACGACGTCAGCGTATCCCAGCTCACGCAGTTTGGTGGGGGTAACAATACCTCGGGTGTGAGCCAGGATGGCGTAGGCAATAGCGCGACCGTCCATCAGCAGGGCTGGTGGGGGCATAACGTATCGGACATCGAACAGGCAGGCTTGGGCAACGATGCCGATGTCTTCCAGAACGGCACCAATAACAGCGCTTCCGTCAGCCAGGAAGGCATGTTCAACACTTCCGACAGCCAGCAGATCGGGACGAAAAACGTTCTGGAAGTGAGTCAGGAAGGTGCCAAGAACAACGCCTCCACCTACCAGAACGGCTGGAACAATTTTGCCGACATCAGCCAAGAGGGCTTCGCCAACAGCTCCGACGTGGTACAAGACGGCAAGTTCAACGTCGCTCAGGTCCAGCAGGAAGGTCTCAAGAACGCTTCCGACATCACCCAGTCCGGCAACAACAACTACGCCAATGTCGATCAGAGCGGCAGCTTCAATGACTCCACCGTCGTCCAGAGCGGAACTTCCAACATCGCTGAAGTACACCAGCGCGATCTGAAGAACACCTCCGACATCACCCAGTCTGGCACCAACAATTATGCCAGTGTAGACCAGAGCAATTTCAACAACGACGCTATCATCGTCCAGAACGGTCGCAGCCACGTCTCCGAGGTGACTCAGAGCGGCTATAACGACCTGGCCGACTCCTTCCAGTCCGGCAAGAACCACTACTCCTCCATCACCCAGTCCGGTGCCGGCCTGCTGAGCCTGGCCAGCAACACGGCCACTCACGTGCAGATGGGTAGCAACAACTCAGCAACCACCACTCAGGTGGGCGGCGGCAACACGGCTCACGTATTCCAGCACTGAGCTTGATCGGAAAAGGCCCCGCTCGGGCGGGGCCTTTTCACTGCATCATTGCCGCGATACGGCTTGAGCAATACCGGACCACCTGCGCGAGACGAGGCCTGATGAAACGCTTGCTGCTTGCCGTTGCGCCTCTTTGCTTGATTGCGCTCCTTTCACCGATCGCTTTGGCCGAGACGCCGATCGACACTCAGCGTCAGGCCCTCGTGCAGCAGGCTGTCGACAGCGGCCAATGGGAAACGGCGATATCGCGCCTCGGTGTGCTTTACGCACGCACTGGTGACGTTGCGGTACGCAGTGACCTGATCGCACTGCTGATACGCGCCGATCGACTCGACGAGGCTCTCTCCGTTTGCCCGGGCTGCTCCGCCGATGTGTACACGAAAAGTGAACTGCTCGATCTGGGCGGTGCAGCACGCCGGCAAGGGAATGCGGAGCTCGCTCTGAGCTTCTTCTCGCACCTGGCCCTGCGAGAGCCCGAGGATCCGGCTGCCTGGCTGGGCCAGGCGCTGGCGCATACCGATCTTGGGCAGTACGCGCTGGCCGAAAGCGCATTGAGTCGCTACGAGATGCTTTCCGGCACCACGCTGGAAGCCATGGAAGCAAGAGGCTACCTGGCGGCCGAGACCGGCAACGTCCTCGCCGAACTCCAGGCACGCCAGGCTCTGGTCGAAAGAGGCCCGGACCGTGCCAACGAGATACGTGCTATGTATCGGCTCGCCTTGAGACTAGGCGCCAGCGAGCCTGCACGCCGGATGGTCGAGCAACACCCCGAACTCTTCACCTCCAGCGATGCCCTCTGGCTGCGCTACTACGAGGGCGTCAATGCCCTCCGTCTGGGCATCCATATCGACGATTATCGCAGCATCGAGCGGGGTCTGGCGCTGCTCGATCAGGTCGTGGCGGCAGATGACCTGCACCCCGATCTGGCAAGGCTGGCGGACTATGACCGCGTCGTGGCGCTTGCTCAACTGCGTCGATTCTCACAGGCCGAGGCATTGAGCGAGAGGCTACTTCACCAATACGGCCGCTTGCCCAACTATGTCCTGCGGGCCAGGGCGCATGCACTCAACGGCTTGGGGAAGCCCGAGCAAGCCATAGCGATCTATCAAGCCCTGCTCCGGGACGAGCCAGAGCGGGGGGCGGACCTGAGCGATCCTCTCTATAAGGCGCTGTTTTTCAGCCACACGGATGCCAGACAGTTTCGCGAGGCGCAGCGCCTGCTCGAAGCATGGCGCCGCACAGAACCTCCCTATCGCCGGGATTTCACCGGCACCACCCATATCGAGAACCCCAATCTGTCGAAGGTACTCCTGCTCGACACCATGCTCGAGGCCTGGCGGGGTAACGAACGAGAGGCACTGACTCAGGTCGACGCCTACCTGGCCGAAGCACCAGCCAATGCCTATCTATGGCAGCTGCGGGGCGATATCGGACGCTGGCGCGGCTGGCCCGAGCAGGCCCAGGCCGACTATCGCCAAGCCGTTTCGCTACTGGGACCCGACCAGCGCGATACGGCCCGCCACGGTGAGTTGATGGCCAGACTTCAGCAGGGTAACTGGCAAGGCACGGTAACGCAGGTACGACAGGAACTCGACAACGCCAAACCCAGCGTATCGAGAGACAACCTCGAGCGGGAGTGGCGGGAGCAGCGCGCCGCTGAGCTCAGCTTTTCCGTCGAGCAAAGCGATGGCCAAGGCGGTGGTGGCACCCAGGCATCCAGGGAGTGGCGCAGCGATATCGTCTTTCGCTCGCCCCGCAGCGACAACGGGTCACGATACTTCCTGCAGCATCGTCATCAACAAGGCACCTTTGACGAGGGTTCACTGCGGGCGGGGTATGCCATCGCAGGCTATGAGTGGAATCTCTTTCCCAGTCAGGTCACGCTGGCTGCCGGTCATGGCCTGCATCTCAACGACGAACCGCATTTCAGCGCCGCGCTGCGCCATGACTTCACTGACCATCTCGCCGTCACCCTCGGCGCCGAATACAACAGCCTCACCACGCCGCTACGTGCCTTGAATGACGACGTCAGCGCCGACCGCTACCACGCAGCATTGACCTATCGGCGTGATGAAAGACGCAGCCTGGGTACCGAGATGAGTCTGACCGATTTCGAAGATGGCAACCTGCGTCGCAGCGCGCTCGGCTATTGGCAGGAGCGGCTCTTT
The DNA here is from genome assembly GCF_000246875.1 of Halomonas sp. KM-1. Classification (NCBI taxonomy): domain Bacteria; kingdom Pseudomonadati; phylum Pseudomonadota; class Gammaproteobacteria; order Oceanospirillales; family Halomonadaceae; genus Halomonas; species Halomonas sp. KM-1. The sequence goes on along the minus strand of NZ_BAEU01000018.1, from coordinate 58,002 downwards.
CACCGCGACCGCTGGTTGCTTGCCGCCACGGGTTGGCTCGGCGGTTCTCTCAACGATGAGGTGGATGCCAGCTACTACAACCCCGAACGGGACACCTACCTCAGTGGAGAGCTGATGCTCGAGTACGCTCATCCCCTGGGCTATCGCCGGACCTTTACTCAGGGCATCACGGCCGGTGTCGGCCGGTATTGGCAGCAAGGTGAAGACGATGACGATACCTGGAGCCTCGGCTATCACCAGCGCTGGGAGCTGTTGCCGAGCGTATCCATCGAATACGGCATTGCCCGCCAGCGAGCCGTGTACGACGGCCAGGCCGAACACGACACGGTAGTGACTGGAACCCTGGTATGGAGATTCCCATGAGCGTCAGGATGGCCCTTCTCTTCGGCCTGCTCTACCTCTGCATTCTCGCACAGCCCGCCCTGGCGGCCCGGGAGGGCAACGACTTCGTGGTGATCAGCTACCATGACGTGGTCGATTTCGATGTGACACCGAAACTTGCCCTGCTGCCGCAGACGATCACACGAACGCGCCTCATCGAACACTTCAACCTGATAAGGGCCCACGGCTACCAGCCCGTTTCCTTGCAACAGGTACTCGATGCCGAGGCCGGCATCGCCCCCTTGCCCGACAAGGCCGTTATGCTGGTCTTCGATGATGGTTATCGAAGCTTTTACGACATCGTCTACCCACTTCTGCAGCTCTATCGCTACCCTGCCATCACGGCGATAGTCGGCAGTTGGATCGATGTTCCGCCAACCGACCCCGTGCCCTATGGCGACGGCTTTCTCGAACGGGATCGCATCATGACTCGAGAGCAGCTGCGCGAGCTGCATGACGATCCGCTGGTAGAGATCGCATCGCATACCTACGACCTGCACTATGGGGTGATCGGCAACCCCCAAGGCAATGAACAGGCGGCCGCCGTCACCAGCCGCTGGCAGACAGACGGTTACGAGAGCGAGGCCGACTATCTGCAGCGAATACGTGACGACATGCATCGGGCCAGCGAGCAGTTGAAGGAGATCACCGGCACGCCACCGCGTCTCATGGTGTGGCCCTACGGAGCCTACAGTCAGGCCACCCTGGATATTGCCGCCGAGCACGGCATGCCACACAGCTTCAGTCTGCTCAGCCAGCCCAACCGCATCGGTGACGGCACGAGGGTCATGGGCCGCTACCTCATCGATCAGGAAACCAGCCTGCAGACCTTCGAGGAAATACTCAGCAACCGGGTGTGGGAACGCGACGTCCTGCGTATCGTGCATGTGGATCTCGACTACGTATACGATCCCGACCCCATTCAGCAGGAAGCCAATCTGGACCTGTTGATCGACCGCATCTACCGCTTCGGGGTCAGCACGGTCTACCTGCAGGCTTTCGCCGACCCCAACGGCAATGGCGTGGCCGAGGCTCTCTATTTTCCCAACCGTCATCTCCCGATGCGCGAAGATCTGTTCAATCGCGTTGCCTGGCAGCTGAAGAAACGCGCCGATGTAAAGGTCTATGCCTGGATGCCGGTGCTCGCCTTCGATCTGGGTCCGGGGCACCCCTACGTCACGGATGCCAGGACTGGGCAGAAGGCCACGGAACACTACCTGCGTCTCTCACCCTACTCGGCAGCCAATCGACAGCTCATTGCCGAGATTTACGAAGACCTCGGCCGCATGACCAAGTTCGATGGCCTGCTCTTCCACGACGATGCCTTCCTGACCGACTTCGAGGATGCCAGCGAAGAGGCTCGAAGTGTCTACGCAGACGAATGGAACCTGCCACCCGATGTCGACAGCATTCGCGCAGATGAAGCGCTTTTTCACCAGTGGACCCAGCGAAAGACTTCGTTCTTGACGCAGTTCACCCTCGAGCTGGTCGAGGCTGCCAACTACTATCGGCAATCCGACAACAAGACTTTCACGATTTCTCGAAACATCTATGCGCTGCCTATTCTCGAGCCGGAGAGTCAGGCCTGGTTCGCTCAATCGCCAGAGGATTTCGCTGCCGCCTACGACTATGTCGCAGTCATGGCCATGCCTTACATGGAAGAGGCTGGTAATCCGCAGCGCTGGCTGGAGGAGTTGGCACGAGCTTCTCTGGCTGCCGTTCCTGCCGATCGGTTGGTGTTCGAATTACAAACACGTGACTGGCGAGACGATACACTCGTTCCCAATGAAGTTCTCATGAGCTGGATCGATACCGTCAAGCAAACTGGCGTCAGGCACATCGGCTACTACCCCGATGACTTTCACATCAATCATCCTGATATTTACATGCTGCGTCCGATTTTCTCTCTTGGCCGAAGATTCGGGGTGCAGCAATGAATATCCTTGATGCCATATCGATATTTACCTATGCCTATCCCAGCGTCATGGCCACGATATGGATCTGCGGGGGGCTCTATTTTTACTTGCATTGGGAACGAAAACAGGCTTGGCCTGAACCTCAGGTATGGGATGAAACATGCCCCCATGTTTCCTTGTTACTGCCCTGCTATAATGAAGCCGCTAATATCCGGGAAACCATAGAGCATCTGAACCATCAAAATTACCCAAAACTGGAAATCATCGCCATCAATGATGGCAGCAAAGATGCTACAGGAGAGCTACTGGAGTCTCTCAAGCTCACCTGTCCGAACCTGAAGGTCCTTCATCAGAGCAATCAGGGCAAGGCCAGCGCTCTCAACCATGGGCTCAAGGAGGCCACCGGCGAGATCATCGTTGGCATCGATGGCGATGCCATTCTCGATTACGACGCCATCGGCTACATGGTGGGGCACTTCCTGCAAAGTTCCAACGTCAGCGGCGTAACCGGCAATCCCAGGGTGAGAACGCGCTCCACGGTGATCGGCAAGATACAGACCGGTGAGTTCTCATCCATCATCGGCTTGATCAAGCGAGCCCAGCGAATCTACGGCATGGTGTTCACGATTTCCGGCGTGGTTTGCGCGTTTAGAAGGAGCGCGCTAGAAGCCATCGAAGGGTGGAACACCGACATGATCACCGAGGACATCGATATCAGCTGGCGCCTGCAAATGGCGGGAGGACAGGTCCGCTACGAGCCGAGGGCGCTGTGCTGGGTGCTGATGCCGGAAACGCTCCGTGGTCTGTTTCGTCAGCGCCTGCGCTGGGCCCAAGGCGGTGCAGAAGTCTTTTTGCGCTACTTCACTCAAACGGTGAGATGGCAGAACCGGCGCTTCTGGCCATTGATGCTGGAGTACATGGTCAGCGTTGTGTGGTGCTACTCGGCATTGTTCATGCTGCTGTCTTGGCTCTTTTCCTTGGCCTTCCTCACATCCTCAACGGTCTACTCGGGCGCTCTTCTTTCTTATGTAGGAAGCACCCTTATCATACTGAGCTTCGTTCAGTTTATCGTCAGTTTTGCTATCGACAGTCGTTATGAGAGAGGTATGTTGCGTTGCGCATACTGGTGTGTCTGGTATCCGCTCGTCTACTGGCTATTGAACATGGCTACGGTTGTCTTGGCAGTACCCAAAGCCGCAAAGCGACAGAAAGGCCGATTGGCTACCTGGACCAGCCCAGACAGAGGAGAAATCTTCCATGAATAAGTTGCATCCAGTGGTCATCAACAATCCACGTAAAAGGAGCCTGTCCTATCGGGCAAGGGACCTATCCATTACCGCACTGACCTTGGCCGTTTGGCTGGCGCTGATCGCCAAGACGACCATCTCCATCGTCAGCAGTGATGTCTGGATACTGACGATCGCGACTTCGTTGCTGCCGAGAGTGATCGTCCTGGGGTTCATCCTGACGTTCCTCAGCTTTCACTGCTGGGCCCTATACAAGCGATATCTTTATCACCGCAGGCAGAAAGGCAGCTCCGGCCTGCATGCCTCCAGGCAATCCGACGCCATGGCCTGACCAACGGAAGGGGCGAGATCAGACCTGCTATCTGACCCGAAGTCTGATTTCGCTACCCTGCCCCTGGGTGCTGGAACGGCTGACACTTCCCCGCTTACGCACCTCAACGCTCAGTGCGCCTTCCTGGCTCGTCTGGCGGATGTGCGCTTCCAAGGCCTCCCCTTGATAGCTATATTCACCGGGAACGCTCTCTTCCAGCTCGTGAGTGACGACCTGAACCCCATCATCGATCTTCAATGAAGCTTGAAAGCGGGTACCCGGCACGCCATCGAAGACGATCACGATCTCACTTTTGGGTGAATCAGCCCGACTTACCTGCTTCGACATGGCATTCGCTCCGGCAACGGCCAACATGAAGCTAACACCTATCAAGCTGGCCAAGAGGATCCATGAAAACCTGTTCATCATATTCTCAGCTAAAGCTCAGATTGAAACGCTTCTCGACCAATAAGGCCAATGTATCACCGACATGTTCCGCCGTGGTATCTATGCGCAACAAATTTCGCCTTTCGTCAGGGGAAAAATCCTCGAAGACTTCCATTTGGCCATTCAGTACGGCAAGGCTCTCATCAGGCTCTACACCATACTCCCCTGAACGCTTGATGATGCGCTCTCTCAAGGTACCCTCGTCCGCCTCGAAGCTGACGATGAGCACCGGCAGGCCGCGCGCCTCGCCCTGCTGTCGCAACAGCTGCCGCTGCGCTTGTGTCAGGCAGGTAGCATCGATGCAGGTGGGTATGCCGGCATTGAGCAGCAGGCCGGCAAGACTGGCCAGACGCTGATAGGTACGCTCGGTGGACTCGGGGCTGAAGATATCCACAGCCGTATCGGGCTCTACCGCCTGTGGATCGATTCCGAACAGCCGTCTGCGTTCGGCATCCGAGCACAGCCTGACGGCCCCCAGCCGCTCGACGATCTCGGCCATGAAGCGACTCTTGCCACTGCCTGAGACGCCAACCCCGATGATCAACGGCGGAAAGCGGAAGTTGGAGACCTGTTCGGCCAGGTCGAGATAGCGACGACACTCGGTCATGATCTCCGCCATGCGGAATGCCGGCTCACGCCCCGACTCAGAGCGCTGCAGCGCTCGCCGTGCCCCTGCCAGGCAACGACACACCGCAAAGACCGAGATCAGCCGCATCAGGGAGTAGTCGCCGGAGCGACGCAGATAGCGATCCAGGGCGTAGTGCGCCAGTCGTGTCTCGTCGCGGACATACAGGCCCACCAGCAGCGAGACCAGGTCGAACCCCGGATCGAGGCAACGACTGGCCATAGGATCCGCTGGCTCGAGATCGAGAGCGCTGGTCATGATGAGGCGCTGCCGATCGCACAGCGGCAGTACCTGCCGCCCCACGATCCAGCTCGGGCGCGGTTCGCCGCGCTCGTCGAACCAGGGCTCGAGCCTCACCATCTCCTGCTCCAACCAGGCCTCGAGCCGTTGCAGGTGCAAGCGATCCTCCTCACCGCTCAGGCGTGCATCGAGCACGCCGACTTCCTCCTTGACAAGGGCCCGGGTTGCCGCCAGGCAGCCCGACGCCCCCACATAAGGCAGGTCGTCGACGAAGGAGCGGTGCGACGCCACCAGCGAATCGATCAGCTCATCCAGCTCGAGGGCGGTGGCTGAGGTCGGGTAGGGCACTGAAGTGGCGTCCATGTTCACTCCTGTTTTCTATTGGCCTAGCGTACCTTGGCGAATGCCTTCTCGGCAGCGTCCAGCGTGAATTGAATGTCTTCCGGCGTATGCGCGCTCGACATGAATCCCGCCTCGTAGGCCGAGGGTGCCAGGTAAACGCCCTCTTCCAGCATCGCCGCAAAGAAGCGCCGGAAGGCCTCGGCATCGCAGGCCGTGGCCTGGGCGAAATTGTCGACCCGGGTCTGCCCGGTGAAGAACAGCCCGAACATGCCACCCACGCGCTGGGTGATCATGTCGACCCCGGCGGCATCGGCGCGCTCCTGCAGCCCGTGACACAGCGTTTCCACGCGCTGCGCCAGGGCATCGTGGAAGCCGGGCTCGCGCAGCTTGGTCAACAGGGCGATACCGGCGGCCATGGCCAGCGGGTTGCCCGACAGCGTACCCGCCTGATAGACGGGCCCCAGCGGTGAGATCTGCTCCATGATCGCACGCTTGCCGCCGAAGGCGCCCACCGGCATGCCACCGCCGACGATCTTGCCCAGACAGGTCAGATCGGGCTCGATGCCGAAGTGCGCCTGGGCCCCACCCAGGGCAACGCGAAAACCGGTCATCACTTCATCAAAGATCAGCACACTGCCGTACTCGGTGCAAACCCGGCGCAAGGTTTCGAGGAAACCCGGCTGCGGCGGGATGCAGTTCATGTTGCCCGCCACCGGCTCGACGATGATGCAGGCGATCTCGTTGCCGATCTCCTCGAAGCAGGTTTCCACCTCATCGAGGTCGTTGTAGGAAAGCGTGATGGTGTGCTCGGCCAGTGACGCCGGCACCCCCGGGGAGCTGGGCTCGCCATGGGTCAGGGCGCCGGAGCCGGCCTTGACCAGCAGCGAGTCGGAGTGGCCGTGGTAGTTGCCCTCGAACTTGACGATCTTGTCGCGCCCGGTATAGCCACGCGCCAGTCGAATCGCCGACATGGTGGCCTCGGTGCCCGAGTTGACCATGCGCACCAGCTCGATGGTGGGGATCATCTCGCAGATCAGCTCGGCCATGGTGGTCTCGATGGCCGTCGGCGTGCCGAACGAAAGACCGTGGTCGAGTCGGCTGCGCACGGCACCCAGCACGTCCGGATCGGCGTGGCCGGTGATCATCGGCCCCCAGGAACCGACATAGTCGACATAACGCTTGCCCTCGACGTCGAACAGGTAGGCACCCTGCGCCCGCTCCATGAACACCGGCGGCCGGTGCAGGCCCTTGAAGGCGCGCACGGGAGAGTTGACGCCACCGGGAATATGGCGGCGAGCCTGTTCGAAGAGCGTTTCGGAAGTGGTCATGTAAGCCTCTTTGCTGTCACGAGAATGGTGTAACCCCGTCACGGGTAGTGCCAGGCTCACGCTGCCCGGTCTGTGGATAACTTCTTGGATAACCTTGGAATGCGTGGTGAAGTTACGGTGATCTTCGCTCATTGAAGGGGCTTTGGCCACGCCCTGTACGGGATCGTACCAGCTGCCCTGGGCAGCCGTTCGCCGCGGCAGCGCCTGAGCATTACCCGGCTGCCAGGCCTTGGCCAGCGCCTGCCAGGTGAAGCGCTGAGCCTGTTCGCAGGCAACCTCCAAGGACTCACCGGCCGCGAGCCGTGCCGCCAACGCCGCGGCCAGAGTGCAGCCCGAGCCGTGAAACCTGCCTGCCAGCCGCGGCCAGCGCCAGGCACGGTTCTGTTCTGATGCATACAGCACCTGCTCGACGACATCCTGCGGCACGTCGCGATCGGGATCGTCGCTGCCGGTCACCAACACGGCACGACAGCCCAGCGCCATCAGTTGACGCGCACGCGCTTCGTCATCCTGTGGCTCCGTTCCGGCCAGGCGTTCGAGCTCGAGACGATTCGGCGTCAGGATATCCACAAGCGGTAGCAGACGAGAGCGGAAGACCTCGACCATGGCGGATGTGGATAACTCTTTGCCGCCACCCGCCTTGAGCACCGGATCGACCACCACGGGGATGCCCGGCCGTGCCTTGATGATGTCGACCACGGCATCGAGCGTCTCGCGGCTTGCCAGCAGGCCGACCTTGATCGCTGCCAGACGAAAGCCGGAGAGCCGCGCCGTCATCTCGCGAATCAGCTCGGCCGGCACCGGAACCACACGATGCACGTCGCGGCAATCCTGCATCGTCAGCGCCGTCGGCACTGTCAACGCCCAGCCGCCGCAGGCGGCGATCGCCTCGCCGTCGGCCATGATGCCCGCGCCGCCGGTAGGGTCGTGGCCGGCCAGTACCAGCACCACGGGTGGCTGTGTGTTCGTTTCGCCGGCCATGCTCAGAACGGCTTCAGCACGGCCAGGATCACGATGGCCAACAGCACGACCACCGGCAGCTCGTTGAACCAGCGAAAGAACACGTGGCTACGCTGACAGCGCCCCGCAGCGAACTGCTTGAGATAGATCAGGCAGACATGGTGGTAGGCCACCAACAACACCACCAACAGCAGCTTGACGTGCATCCAGCCCATGCCGAGCCAGTGCGGCATCAGATAAAGAAGCCACAGGCCGAACACGATCACCGCGATCATCGAAGGCGTCATGATGCCGCGATAGAGCTTGCGCTCCATCACGCTGAAGTAATCGATGGCCTGCTGCTCGCCCTTGTCGCGCGCCATGGCGTGATAGACATAGAGGCGCGGCAGGTAGAACAGCGCCGCGAACCAGGTCACCACGGCCACGATGTGCAGCGCCTTGATCCAGAGATACATGCAGTCTCCTCAGAGATGACGACGACGATCGCAGCCGCCTCGTTTCATTGAACGTACTTCAAGAACTCGTCCGGCTCACTTCAGCGAATAGTAACGCTCGATGGAGCCGCGGGTGATGATACCGGAAATTCGCTGCTGCTTCGGGCGCCGGCCCTGCTCGACGAACAGCGCATCGACCGCCTGATCGTTGAGCCTCTCGAACGCCTCCGACAGGGTTGCCTGGTGATGGATCGGTGCCATTTCCAGGCGCAGCCCCGGCACCTCGAGCAGATCGATCAGCGCCTCTTCGTCTTCGCCAACCAGTTCCGCTTCCTGCGCCTCGTCCATCAAGGCGCGGGCCAGGTCGGCGGCCTTGAGTGCCAGCGTCGGCTTGTCGTCGGTCGAACGCAGAATCAATATCCAGGCCGGTCTGGCATCGAGCAGCACCCGAGCCTGATCGCGGGTGACCATGCGCGGCGTGGCGACGAAGCTGCGCTCCATCACCGCCGGCACCGAGACTCGCGACAGCGCCTGCATCAACGGCTGTTGCAGCGGGTGCAGGCCATGGCGGGTCATGCTGATGAAGAAGCCGTCGCAGCGACACAGCTGGCGTGCCGTCAGCCCCGATACCACCACCGCCAGCATGCCCGGCAGAATGATATTGGGGTTATGGGTCAGTTCCAGCAGTGCCATTAGCGCCGCCAGAGGCGCCTGCAGCACCGCCCCCATCATCGCCGCCATGCCCAGCATGGCGTAGAACCCCGGCTCCATCTCCAGTTGCGGAAACAACCAGGCGCCCAGCAGCTCGGCCAGTGCACCGGCGGCGGCCCCGACCACCAGCACCGGGCCGATGATGCCGATGGGGATACCGCTGGCCACGGTGATGGCGGTGAGCAGCAGCTTGGCTACCACCAGTGCCAGCAGCACCTCGACCGCCAGATTGCCGGCTAACGCGGCTTCCATGCTGTCGTAACCGATGCCCTGGACTTCGGGAAACCACCACGCCACCGTCGCCGTGGCCAACGCCACCAGCGCCAGACGCAGCGGCACCGGCAGCCCGGCGATGCGTTCGCTGCGCGCCACGTGGATGAAGAGTCCGGCCAGCAGCCCGATGAACAGCGCCGTGACCACGATCCAGGGCAGATTCATCAACGAGCCCAGGCTGACGCTGGGTACCTGGAAGGCCGGCTCGGAACCGTATACCAGCATGGCCACAAGCGCCCCCATGGTGGAGGCCAGAATGACGGGCATGAAGCCGGCAATGGTGTACTCCATCATCACCACTTCCATGGCGAAGATGACACCGGCAATCGGGGTATTGAACGAGGCCGAGATGCCCGCCGCCGTGCCACAGGCCACCAGCACTCGCAGGCTGTTGTGCGGCAGGCGCAGCTGCTGGCCCAGGCCGCTGGCCGCGGCTGCGCCGAGATGTATCGCCGGCCCCTCGCGCCCGGCGGAGAGGCCGCCCAGCACCGTGGTCACCCCCACCCACCACTGGTTGATCCAGTTGCGCAGCGGAAAGCGCCCCTGATGATAGGTGAGCCGCTCGATCACGTGACCGACGCCCAGCTTGCGTGCCGCCGCCGGCTGACGCCACAGGAAAATGCCGATAATGGCCACGGCGATCAAAGGCAGGCTCGAGCGCACCATCGGCGGCAAACCCTCGAAGGCCTCGTGATCGCCACCGGGCATGAACAGCACGCCCCCCAGCTCGAGCAGTAAGCGGAAGGCGACCATCACCGCACCGGTAACGAGCCCCGAGACGACGCCCAGCACACACAGCTGCGGCAAGGCATCGACGCTGGCCAGCTGGCGGCGAAACCTCTCGAGACTGAAGCTAGGTAGCGAAAGACGCGGCACGGCAGTTTCCTGTCCAGGCATTCCTTGTGAGTGGGACGCGCCGGCTGGGTGGTCGCCCCCTCTCTTGTGTATCATATCCGGACAGAGCGGTCCCGTTGGCAGCCGCTCCCTGCCAGGCAACCATCGAAGGAGTCGCATCGTGATCAAGGTCGGAATCGTCGGCGGCACCGGTTACACCGGGGTCGAACTGCTCAGGCTGCTGGCGCAGCACCCGCAAGTCGAGGTCGAAGCGATCACCTCGCGCTCCGAAGCCGGTGTGCGCGTCTGCGACATGTACCCCAACCTGCGCGGTCACTACGACGAGCTGGCCTTCAGCGAGCCAGACCCGAAGCGTCTGGGAACCTGCGACGCAGTCTTCTTCGCCACTCCCCACGGCGTCGCCCATGCCCTGGCCGGCGAGCTGCTCGAGCGGGGCACCCGAGTGATCGACCTCTCCGCCGACTTCCGCCTGCGTGACGCCGAGGTATGGGCCGAGTGGTACGGTCAGCCTCACGGCGCCCCAGAGCTGCTCGAAGAAGCCGTGTACGGTCTGCCCGAGATGCACCGTGAGCGCATTCGCCAGGCGCGCCTGATCGCCGTGCCCGGCTGCTACCCCACCGCGGTGCAGTTGGGGCTGCTGCCGCTGCTGGAAGCCGGCCTGATCGACGCCGACCACTTGATCGCCGACTGCAAGTCCGGCGTCACCGGCGCCGGCCGTGGCGCCAAGGTGCCCTCACTGCTGGCCGAGGCCAGCGAATCGATGAAGGCCTACGGCGCTTCCGGCCACCGCCACTTGCCGGAAATCAGCCAGGGCCTCTCTGATGCCGCCAAGGGCTCGGTGGGGCTGACCTTCGTGCCCCACCTGACGCCGATGATCCGCGGTATTCACGCCACGCTGTACGGGCGCCTGACCGGCGAGCCCGGCGATCTGCAGGCGCTGTTCGAACGGCGCTTCGCCGCCGAGCCCTTCGTCGACGTGATGCCCGCCGGCAGCCACCCCGAGACGCGCAGCGTCAAAGGCGCCAATGTCTGCCGCCTGGGCGTGCATCGGCCGGGCAACGGCGACACCGTGGTGGTACTCTCGGTGATAGACAACCTGGTCAAGGGCGCTTCCGGCCAGGCGGTGCAGAACCTCAACCTGATGTTCGGCTTCGACGAGCATGCCGGACTCGCCGCCCCCGCCCTGATGCCCTGATGATTTCACCAGAGGTATTGGGAGCCGGGGGCAGGTCGTAGAGGAGGTTCTACGCCAGGGATGGCGTCGATAGCGCCCAGGGATGGGTTTACAGCGCCTCCTCGTAGACCTGCCGACGGCTCAGCCCTAGCGATGCCGTCACTGGTGAGTCCTTTTCCTGAATAGTTGACCCTTTTGCTAGGAATTTAAGATAATCGATTGTTATCCATTCATTCGGCTCACGGGAGGATGCCCATGAGCGGCGCAGAATCTTTCGTCCCTACTCCCATGATGCTCAGCGCAGCCGCCAGGAAGCGGCTCCAGACGCTGATTGCGGAGGAGGGCAAGCCCGAACTCAAGCTGCGCGTCTACGTGACGGGCGGCGGCTGCTCGGGTTTCCAGTATGGCTTCGACTTTGCCGATACCGTCGGCGAGGACGATACCGTCATCGAATTCGGAGAGGTGGCCCTGGTGGTCGACGAGCTCTCCTACCAGTACCTCGTAGGGTCCACCGTCGACTACGAAGAGGGACTCGCAGGCGCTCGCTTCCTGGTGCAGAACCCCAACGCGACGACTACCTGCGGCTGCGGCGCTTCCTTCATGGTCTGATCCTTCTCCCTCTCTTCGAGCCCGATCGTAAGCCCTGTCGTTCCCGACAGGGCTTTTTTTCGCCTGTGGATAACATTCTTCTCTTGAAGCTCCCGATCGCGCTGCAAACCGCATGAGGCCGGGATCTTGTCGTCATCAGCGCAACTGTTCACAGTCGCGGTGACAAGCCCGGTAGCCAACGGTGGAAAAGAGGTGTAGCGTTGCCGCTGTGGAAAAGACCCTCTTTTATACACAGCCTCGTCACCGCTCGCCCTCAGCTCGTCATCCTCTTCTCACCACAAAAGTCAACAATGCAACTTACTGATATATCTGTAGGACATTGTGTTATCCACAGAAATTGTCCACACCAGTAGTCACAACCACAACAGAACTTCTCTCTTTTAATCATTCTGTTTTGTTTAGTGAGTGGTAGCTCGCGGCTGGCAGGCAAACCCGGTGTGGAAAACCCTGACGGTTACCCACAGTCGGTTTATACTGGCAGGCTGTTTTTCATCCCTAGGCAATATCCGCGCACAAGCGCAACGAGGTGAACCTTGGAGTATCCCGACCGCTTTGACGTCATCGTCATCGGCGGCGGCCATGCGGGAACCGAAGCCGCTCTGGCCTCCGCCCGCATGGGCTGTCAGACCCTGCTGCTGACCCATAACATCGAGACCCTCGGTCAGATGTCCTGCAATCCCGCCATCGGCGGGATCGGCAAGAGCCATCTGGTCAAGGAGATCGATGCGCTGGGCGGTGCCATGGGTCTGGCCACCGATCTCGGCGGCATCCAGTTTCGCGTGCTCAACGCACGTAAGGGACCGGCGGTGCGTGCCACCCGCGCCCAGGCCGACCGAGTGCGCTACAAGGCTGCCATTCGCGGCATGCTGGAGAACTCCCCCAACCTGACGATCTTCCAGCAGGCGGCGGGGGATCTGATCGTCGATGGCGACACCGTGCGTGGCGTGACCACCGAGACCGGTATTCAATTCCATGCCGAAACGGTGGTGCTGTGCACCGGCACCTTCCTCGGTGGGGTGATCCATATCGGTCTCGATCAGAGCCGCGGCGGACGCGCCGGCGATCCTCCCTCCAACGCACTGGCCAGCCGTCTGCGCGAACTGCCGTTCCGGGTCGATCGGCTCAAGACCGGCACCCCGCCGCGGCTGGACGCCAGGAGCGTCGACTTCTCGATGCTCGAGGAGCAGCCCGGCGACACGCCGACCCCGGTGATGTCCTTCCTCGGCAGCCGCGAGATGCACCCGCGCCAGGTGAGCTGTCACATCGCGCACACCAACGAGCGCACCCACGAGATCATCTTCGCCAACCTCGATCGCTCGCCGATGTATTCCGGCGTGATCGAGGGCGTCGGGCCGCGCTACTGCCCATCGATCGAGGACAAGGTGCACCGCTTCGCCGACAAGGCGAGCCACCAGGTGTTCATCGAGCCCGAGGGCCTCGGCACTCACGAGCTCTACCCCAACGGGATTTCGACTTCGCTGCCGTTCGACGTACAGCTGCAGGTGGTGCGCTCGATCAAGGGACTGGAGAACGCGCACATCACCCGCCCCGGCTATGCCATCGAGTACGATTTTTTCGATCCGCGCGATCTCAGGCACTCGCTGGAAACCAAATTTATCCACAACCTGTTTTTCGCCGGTCAGATCAACGGCACTACCGGCTACGAGGAGGCCGGCGCCCAGGGGCTACTCGCCGGCCTCAATGCCGCGCGCCGTGCCAAGGGGCTCGAGGCCTGGTGGCCGCGGCGCGACGAGGCCTACCTCGGCGTGCTGGTCGACGACCTGATCACCCTGGGCACCAAGGAGCCCTACCGCATGTTCACCTCGCGTGCCGAGTACCGCCTGCTGCTGCGCGAGGACAACGCCGACCTGCGCCTCACCGAGGCTGGCCGCGAGCTGGGGCTGGTCGACGACGTTCGCTGGGCCACGTTCAGTGCCAAGCGCGAGGCGATCGAGCGCGAGAGTGCCCGGCTCAAGGCCAGCTGGGTGCAACCCGGCAGCCCGGCCGCCGAGGCCATCGAGGCCAGGACCGGCAAGCCGCTGGCCCGCGAGTACAGCCTGCTCGACCTGCTCAAGCGCCCTGAGCTCAGCTACGCCGATGTGGCCCACCTCGCCGGCGAGCCGGTGAACGACGAGGCGGTGGCCGAGCAGGTGCAGATCCAGGCCAAGTATCAGGGCTACATCGACCGTCAGCAGGACGAGATCGACAAGCTCAAGCGTCACGAAGCCACGCCGCTGCCGGCCGATCTCGACTACATCCAGGTAGAGGGGCTCTCCCACGAGATCCGTCAGAAGCTCGCCGAGGCGCGTCCGGAGACCCTGGCCCAGGCTTCGCGGATCTCCGGCGTGACCCCGGCGGCGGTCTCTATCCTGCTGATCCACCTGAAGAAACGCCGTCTTCTCGACGACACGCGAGTGGCCAACGGATGAGCGAAGCCATCACGCCTCAAGTGGCGGCTCGCCTCGACGAGGGCTTCACGGCACTGGGTCTCGAACTCGACGCGGAGAAGCGCGAGCGACTGCTGCGCCTGGTCGGGCTGTTGCACAAGTGGAATCGCGCCTATAACCTCACCGCGATACGCTCACCGGAAGAGATGGTGTCAAGGCACCTGCTCGACAGCGCGGCCGTGGTGCCTCACGTCGGCCCCGCGCCGCTGCTCGACGTTGGCGCCGGGCCCGGTCTGCCGGGGCTGGTGCTGGCGATCCTCGAGCCGAGCCTGGCGGTCACGCTGCTCGACAGCAACGGCAAGAAGGTGCGCTTTCAGCGCCAGGCGGTGATGGAGTTGGGGTTGACCAACGTCACCCCGGTGCAGGTCCGGGTCGAGGCTTTCGAGCCACCGCCGGGAGGCTTCGTGCAGATCGTCTCGCGTGCCTTCGCCAGTCTGGCGGATTTCGTCGCGCTGACCGAGCCGCTGCTGGCCCGCGACGGGCGCTGGCTGGCCATGAAGGGGCCGGCCGTCGATGACGAGCTGGCGGCGCTGGATGCCGGTGTGGTCGTGAGCGAGCGCCACGTGCTTGCGGTACCGTTCACCGTGGGGGAGCGTCAGCTGTTGATCGTCGAGCGAACCGATTTCAACCCAGGCCGCCGTTGAAGCGAGCCGTCGACGCAAGGAAGTCGCCCGTGAGTCAAATCATCGCCTTGACCAACCAGAAGGGCGGCGTGGGCAAGACCACCACCGCCGTCAACCTGGCCGCCAGCCTGGCCGCGCTGGATCGCCGCGTGCTGCTGGTGGATCTCGACCCCCAGGGCCATGCCACCATGGGCAGCGGCATCGACAAGCACTCGCTCGAGGGCAGCGTGCTCGACCTGCTGCTGGGCGAGAAGAGCGCTCCCGAGGTGATGCTCGACTGCCCCACTGCCGGCTACTCGCTGCTGCCCGGCAACGGCGATCTCACCGCCGCGGAAGTGGAACTGCTCGACCGCGCCGAAGGCCGCGAGCGCAGCCTGACCGAAGCTCTGGCCAGCGTCGCTGGCGAGTACGACGTGGTGCTGATCGACTGCCCGCCTTCGCTCAACATGCTCACCGTCAACGCCCTGACCGCCGCCAACGGCGTGCTGATCCCGCTGCAGTGCGAGTTCTATGCCCTGGAGGGGCTCTCGGCGCTGCTCGACACCGTGGAGCAGATCAAGGACAGCGTGAACCCCGACCTGGCGATCTATGGCATCCTGCGTACCATGTTCGACGGTCGCAACAGTCTGACCCGGGACGTCTCCAAGCAGCTGCGCGACTATTTCGGCGAGGCGCTGCTCAAGACCACGATCCCGCGCAACGTGCGGGTGGCCGAGGCGCCGAGCCACGGCCTGCCGGTGACCAAGTACGCGCGCTTCTCGCGCGGCAGCCAGGCCCACCGGGTGCTGGCCAAGGAACTGATTCGTCGCCTGTCGCTGTAGTGCGCCGGGTGGAGCCTACTGTCGTGACCCGCTCGTGATGAGGGAATGCTGATGACGCGAAAACGCGCCCTGGGCCGCGGCCTGGATGCCCTGATCGGTGCCGGCGCCCGCCGCCGCGAGAATCTCGAGCTGCCCGAAGGGCAAGCCTTGCCCGACGGAGCGAGCGAGCCGGCGGCGGCGGTAGCCGAGATCGAGGAGCGACTCGAACGCCTGCCGCTGAGCCAGCTCACCCGCGGCAAGTATCAGCCGCGTCGCGACATCCAGCCCGAGGCGCTGGAGGAGCTGGCCGACTCGATCCGAGCCCAGGGCGTGATGCAGCCCATCGTGGTGCGGCCCATCGGCGAGTCGCGCTACGAGATCATTGCCGGTGAACGTCGCTGGCGCGCCTCCCAGCTGGCCGAACTCGACACCATCCCGGCGGTGATCCGCGAGGTCAGCGACGAAGTCGCCCTGGCCCTGGCGCTGATCGAGAACATTCAGCGCGAGAACCTCAACCCGGTGGAGGAGGCGATGGCGCTCAAGCGCCTGCTCGAAGAGTTCGAACTTACCCAGCAGCAGGTGGCCGATGCGGTGGGCAAGTCCCGCGCCCAGGTCGCCAACCTGCTGCGCCTGCTGGCGCTGGACCCGGAAGTGCAGACCCTGCTCGAGCGCGGCGATCTCGACATGGGCCATGCCCGTGCCCTGCTCGTGCTGCCCGCTGCCAAGCAGCGTCGCGCTGCCCACGAGGTGGTCAACAAGGATCTCACCGTGCGCGATACCGAGGCGCTGGTGAAGCGTCTGACCCAGGGCGAACCGAAGAAAGTCGCGGCGGTGGCATCCAGCCCCGACGTGGCGCGCCTGGAGACCCGCCTCGGCGAAGTGCTGGGCGCTCCGGTCAGGATTCAGCACGGTCGCGGCGGCAAGGGGCGGGTCACCATCCGCTATTCCAGCCTCGAGGAACTGGACGGTATTCTCGAGCACATTCGTTGAGCTATGCGGCCCGTGGGATGTCGACAATGACTTCCACCTTTGGTCGCATAGCTACGTCATTCGAGCCTAAAAGCGTACTGGCCGGTTGAAGGGCCAGGGGCGCTTCCCTATAATCCGCCGTTGTTTGCCTGAGTGTCACGCTCGGCCAAGCCGGCACCCAAACCCTGTTTAGGCAGGGCAGGAAATGTCGACAGGATGCACGGATACGCTGCCATGAGGCGCCGGCGCCCGGATTTTACCCGCCTCTTTTTGGCACAGGGCTTCGCCACCTTGCTGGTAGCCCTGCTGGCTGGCCTGCGACATGGTCACGAAGGGGTGCTGTCGGCCCTGATGGGCGGCCTGGTCAGTCTGCTGCCTTCGCTCTACTTCGTCTGGCGCGGGCTGCGCGTTCGAGACGGCCGGCGACCGCGGGTCAGCGTGATGAATCTCTATCAGGCAGCGATGGGAAAGTTCGGTTTGACGGTGGCACTGTTCGTGATCGTGTTCGTCGCAGTGCCCCCCTCAAACCCGGCTTTTTTCTTTGTCGCATATGTGGCGGCGCAGCTCATGCACTGGCTGACACCCTGGCTACTGCGTGACCGACCGACCCAACGAACCTGAGGTAGCAGCGTATGGCAGCAGGTAATGAAATAACCGCCATTTATTACATACAGCACCACCTTCAGAACCTGACCTTCGGCAGGCATCCCGAGCTCGGTTGGAAGTTCGCCAGCACCTCGACCGAAGCCCAGGAGATGGGGTTCATGGCCATTCACGTGGACACCATGGGCTGGTCCATCGCCATGGGTGTGCTGTTCCTGTGGCTGTTCCGCAAGGCCGGCCAGATGGCGACCACCGGCGTGCCCGGCGGGCTGCAGAACGCTGTCGAGATGGTCATCGAGTTCATCGAGAACCTGACCCGCTCCACCTTCCACGGCAAGAATCCGCACATCGCGCCTATCGCGCTGACGCTGTTCATGTGGATCCTGCTGATGAACACGCTGAAGATCCTGCCGGTCGATTACTTCCCGGAGCTGTTCGGTCGCCTCGGCGTCGAGTACATGAAGATCGTGCCCACCACCGACGTCAATGCCACCCTGGGCATGGCGCTGGGCGTGTTCTGTCTGATCGTCTACTACAGCTGCAAGGTCAAGGGTGTCGGCGGCTTCGCCAAGGAGCTCTCGCTCACGCCGTTCAACCACTGGCTGCTGATCCCGTTCAATCTGGTCCTCGAAATCGTCGGCCTGATCGTCAAGCCCATCAGCCTCGCACTGCGTCTGTTCGGCAACATGTTCGCCGGCGAGGTGATCTTCATCCTGATCGCGTTGCTGCCGTTCTGGGCGATCTGGGTGCTCGACGTGCCGTGGGCCATTTTCCACATTCTGGTGGTATCGCTGCAGGCCTTCATCTTCACGACCCTGTCGATCGTGTACCTGAGTGCCGCTCACGAGCACCACTGAACCAAGCAACCTTTGCAACGAAGTACTGAAACTAACCTCAACCTGACCTACTAGGAGCAACATCATGGAAATCGTCTACCTTGCCGCCGCCATCATCATCAGCGTCAGCGCCCTGGCTACCGGTATCGGCTTCGCCATGCTGGGCGGCAAGCTGCTCGAGTCCACCGCTCGCCAGCCGGAGCTGGGCGACCAGCTGCAGACCCGCACCTTCATCATGGCCGGTCTGCTCGACGCCGTGCCGATGATCGGCGTCGGTATCGCGATGTACCTGATCTTCGTCGTTGCCGGTTAAAGACAGCACCGAGCGCTGAGGCGCTCGGTTCGCTTCTCTCCGGTTGCCACGAACCCGTCAGAGGTACATACCCGTGAATATCAACATGACGCTTATCGGGCAGACGATCGCCTTCGCGATCTTTGTCTGGTTCTGCATCAAGTACGTGTGGCCGCCGATCAGCTCCGCGCTCCACGAGCGCCAGAAGAAGATCGCCGATGGCCTCGACGCGGCCAGCCGGGCTTCCCGCGACCTCGAGCTTGCTCAGGAGCAGGCTGCTCAGACGCTGCGCGAGAGCAAGGAGCAGGCCTCCCAGATCCTCGAACAGGCCCACAAGCGCTCCACTCAGATGATCGAGGAAGCGCGTGAGCAGGCCCGTGCCGAAGGCGAACGCCTGGTGGCTGGCGCCCGTGCCGAGATCGATCAGGAAATCAATCGCGCCAAGGAAGAGCTTCGCGCCCAGGTGGCGACACTTGCCATTGTCGGGGCCGAGCGTGTTCTGGAAGCCTCCGTCGACGAGAAGGCGCATCGCAAGCTGCTCGACAAGCTTGCCGCCGAACTGTGAAGGAGGTGACCCATGGCGGAAACGTCAACCGTCGCACGACCCTACGCCAAGGCGGCTTTCGAGTATGCGCGTGACCACAAGGCGCTGGAAGCCTGGTCCGACATGCTGGTCAAGCTGGGCCAAGTCGTAGCGGAGCGTGATGCGCAGAAACTGTTCGCGAGCCCCAAACTGACCGACGACCGCAAGGTCGAGCTGGTCATCGAACTGGCCGAGGCCAAGGTCGACGACGCAGGCCGTCGTTTCCTGGAGTCGCTTGCCGAGAAGGGGCGTCTTACCGCCCTGGGTGCCATTGCCGAGCAGTTCGAACGTCTGCGCGCCGAGCATGACAAGCGTGTCGACGTCACCGTGGTCACGGCCTTCGCGCTCGACGACAAGCAACAGAACAAGCTCGCAGGCGCGCTCAAGAAGCGGCTGAATCGCGAAATCTCCATTACCACTCAGGTGGATCCGAAGCTTATCGGGGGCGTTATCCTGCGCGCCGGCGACACCGTCATCGACGGGTCGGTGCGTGGTCGACTGAACCGCCTCTCCGAAGCCCTTACCGCCTGAGTCTGAGGGACATGGCATGCAGCAACTGAATCCTTCCGAGATCAGCGACATCATCAAGCAGCGTATCGAAAAGCTGGATGTCGCATCCGAAGCCCGCAATCAGGGCACCATCGTCAGCGTCTCCGACGGCATCGTGAAGATTCACGGTCTCGAGGACGCGATGTTCGGTGAGATGATCGAATTCCCCGGCGGTATCTACGGCATGGTGCTCAACCTCGAGCGCGACTCCGTGGGCGCCGTGGTGCTGGGCGACTACCTGAAGCTGGAAGAGGGCATGACCGCCAGCTGTACCGGTCGTATCCTCGAGGTGCCGGTGGGCCCCGAACTGGTTGGCCGCGTGGTCGATCCGCTGGGCAACCCCATCGACGGCAAGGGCGACGTGGGCGCCAAGCTGACCGACGCGGTGGAAAAGGTCGCCCCGGGCGTCATCACCCGTCAGTCGGTCGACCAGCCGATCCAGACCGGTCTCAAGGCGATCGACGCCATGGTGCCGATCGGCCGCGGCCAGCGTGAGCTGATCATCGGCGACCGTCAGATCGGTAAGTCGGCCATCGCCGTCGACGCCATCATCAACCAGAAGGGCAAGGGCGTCATCTGTATCTACGTGGCCATCGGTCAGAAGCAGTCGACCATCGCCAACGTGGTGCGCAAGCTCGAGGAGCACGGCGCGATGGATCACACCATCGTCGTCGCTTCCGGCGCCGCCGACCCGGCCCCGATGCAGTTCCTGGCACCCTACGCCGGCTGCACCATGGGCGAGTACTTCCGCGACCGCGGTCAGGACGCGCTGATCGTCTATGACGATCTGACCAAGCAGGCCTGGGCCTACCGTCAGGTGTCCCTGCTGCTGCGTCGTCCGCCGGGCCGTGAAGCCTACCCGGGTGACGTCTTCTATCTCCACTCGCGTCTGCTCGAGCGTGCCGCGCGCGTCAACGCCGACTACGTGGAGAAGTTCACCAACGGTGAGGTCAAGGGCAAGACCGGCTCGCTGACCGCGCTGCCGATCATCGAGACCCAGGGCGGCGACGTTTCCGCGTTCGTTCCGACCAACGTGATCTCGATCACCGACGGCCAGATCTTCCTGGAAACCGACCAGTTCAACGCAGGCATCCGCCCGGCCATCAACGCCGGTCTGTCGGTATCCCGCGTGGGTGGTGCGGCCCAGACCAAGATCATCAAGAAGCTCGGTGGCGGCGTGCGTCTGGCACTCGCCCAGTATCGCGAGTTGGCGGCCTTCTCCCAGTTCGCTTCCGATCTGGACGAAGCCACCCGCAAGCAGCTGGAGCACGGTCAGCGTGTCACCGAGCTGATGAAGCAGAAGCAGTATTCGCCGCTGTCCGTGGCCGAGATGGGCGTGTCGCTGTATGCCGCCAACGAAGGCTTCCTGGATGACGTCGACGTGAGCAAGGTGCTGGACTTCGAGCGTGCCCTGCACGAGTACATGAGGTCCGAGCAAGCCGAGCTGCTCGACAAGATCAACCAGACCGGCGACTACAACGACGAGATCCAGCAAGGGCTGAAGCAGGGTCTCGAGCAGTTCAAGGCCACTCAGAGCTGGTAATTCCACTGGCCCGCCCGGCAAGGGCGGGCCCTGGAGCTTTCTGAGGGCCACGAACGGAGTAGATCGCTATGGCAGCTGCAAAAGAGATACGCACCCAGATCGGGAGCATCAAGAATACGCAAAAGATCACCAGCGCCATGGAAATGGTCGCTGCGTCGAAGATGCGTAAAGCGCAAGATCTGATGAAGGCCAGCCAGCCTTATGCCCGGCAGATCCGCAACGTGGTGGGCCATATCGCCGACGCCAACCCCGAGTATCGCCACGATTACATGATCGAGCGTGACGAGGTGAAGCGGGTCGGCTACATCGTGGTCTCCACCGACCGCGGCCTGTGTGGCGGCTTGAACGTCAACCTGTTCAAGGCCGTCATCAAGGACGCCATGGCGTGGCGCAACGAGGGCGCGGAGCTCGACTTCTGCGCTCTGGGCAGCAAGGCCGGCGGCTTCTTCCGCAACTACGGCGGCAACCTGGTGGCAGCCAAGAGCGGCCTGGGCGAAGCGCCCGAGGTCGAGGCTCTGATCGGCAGCGTCAAGGTGATGTTGGACGCCTACGACGAAGGGCGGGTCGACCGCCTGTTCGTGGTGTACAACGAGTTCGTCAACACCATGACGCAGAAGCCGGTGGTTCGTCAGCTGTTGCCGCTCTCCCCCGATATGGGGGCCGATGCGGATGACGAGGACAACAAGCGTCCCGGTAGCTGGGACTACCTGTATGAGCCGGATGCCAAGGCGCTGTTGGATAGCCTGCTGGTTCGCTTCATTGAATCGCAGGTCTATCAGGCGGTGGTCGAGAACGGGGCCTGTGAACAGGCGGCCCGGATGATCGCCATGAAGAACGCCACCGACAACGCCGGCGGACTGATCGACGATCTGGAGATGGTGTACAACAAGGCCCGCCAGGCCGCCATCACCCAGGAAATTTCCGAGATCGTCGGCGGTGCCGCCGCCGTATAGCGCCCGGGGAGAGCCCATGGCTCTCCCGCTACAGGTTTCATTTGCAGGTATTTGAGAGGATCGCAAGATGAGCGGACGTATCGTACAAATCATCGGCGCGGTGATTGACGTCGAGTTCCCGCGGGACTCGGTTCCCAAGGTCTACGACGCGCTCAACGTCGCCAACTCCGAGACCGTGCTCGAAGTCCAGCAGCAGCTGGGCGACGGCGTGGTGCGTACCATTGCCATGGGTTCCACCGAGGGCCTGAAGCGCGGCATGGAGACCACCAACACCGGAGCACCGATCTCCGTGCCGGTCGGCAAGGAGACCCTGGGTCGCATCATGGACGTGCTGGGTCGGCCGATCGACGAGGCCGGCGACATCGGTGAGCAGGAGCGCATGCCCATTCACCGTCCGGCACCCACCTATGCCGAGCAGGCAGCTTCCAACGAGCTGCTCGAGACCGGCATCAAGGTCATCGACCTGGTCTGCCCGTTCGCCAAGGGTGGCAAGGTCGGCCTGTTCGGCGGCGCCGGCGTGGGCAAGACCGTCAACATGATGGAGCTGATCCGCAACATCGCCATCGAGCACAGCGGTTACTCCGTGTTCGCCGGCGTGGGTGAGCGGACCCGTGAAGGTAACGACTTCTACCACGAGATGACCGAGTCGAACGTTATCGACAAGGTATCGCTGGTATACGGTCAGATGAACGAGCCGCCGGGCAACCGTCTGCGCGTGGCCCTGACCGGCCTGACCATCGCCGAGAAGTTCCGCGATGAAGGCCGCGACGTGCTGCTGTTCGTCGACAACATCTATCGTTACACCCTGGCCGGTACCGAGGTATCCGCACTGCTGGGCCGTATGCCCTCGGCGGTAGGCTACCAGCCGACCCTGGCCGAGGAGATGGGCGTTCTGCAGGAGCGCATCACCTCCACCAAGGTGGGCTCAATCACTTCCGTGCAGGCCGTCTACGTGCCCGCGGACGACCTGACCGACCCGTCGCCGGCCACCACCTTCGCCCACCTGGACGCCACCGTGGTACTGGCGCGTTCGATCGCCGAACTGGGTATCTACCCGGCCATCGATCCGCTGGACTCCACTTCGCGCCAGCTCGACCCGCTGGTCGTCGGCGAGGAGCACTACAACACCGCCCGCGGCGTGCAGAACGTGCTGCAGCGCTACAAGGAGCTCAAGGACATCATCGCGATCCTGGGCATGGACGAACTGTCCGACGAGGACAAGCAGACCGTGGCCCGTGCGCGTAAGATCCAGCGCTTCCTGTCGCAGCCGTTCTTCGTGGCCGAGGTCTTCACCGGTGCACCCGGCAAGTACGTATCGCTGAAGGATACCATTCGCGGTTTCCAGGGCATCCTCGAGGGCGAATACGACAACCTGCCGGAGCAGGCCTTCTACATGGTGGGCAGCATCGACGAGGCCGTCGAGAAAGCCAACCAGATGAAGTAAGGCCGTCCACCAGGGGGACTTCGCTATGGCGAATAGCTTCAAGTGCAACATCGTCAGCGCCGAAGAGGCGATCTTCTCGGGTGAGATCGAGCAGCTCGTCGCTTCCGGCATCATGGGCGACCTGGGCATCCTGCCCGGGCACGCCCCGCTGCTGACCGAGCTTCAGCCTGGTCCGGTCCGCGTCATCCGGGAAGGCGGTACGGAAGAGAACTTCTACGTCTCCGGCGGCTTCCTCGAAGTGCAGCCCGACGTGGTGACCGTACTGGCCGACGCGGCCTCCCGTGCCGGCGACCTCGACGAGGCCGCCGCCGAGGAAGCCCGTCAGCATGCGCTCAAGGCATTCAACGACAAGTCGTCGGAGCTGGATTACACCCGCGCCGCCGCCGAACTCGCGGAAGCCGTGGCCCAGCTGCGTACCATTCAGCAGCTGCGCAAGAAGGCCGGCAAAGGCTGATTCCAGGCCTGTCTGTCACGAAACGCCCCTCGAACAGCGTTCGAGGGGCGTTTTCGTATCTGTTACCATAGCCGTCAGATTGCCACGGTCGGCTGCTAGCATGGCCGGCTAACTCCCACTTTGCGGCGTCAGGAGGATGCCATGTCCTTGAACGAGACCCTGATAGAACAGAAAGACGCCCTACTGGAGGCCCACCAGGCCGACGACCGCGAACGGTTGGATGAACTCTTGCCCGAGCTGCGCGCGGCGGACATTGCCGAGATCCTCGAGCAGATTGCCGAGGAGCAGGACAACCAGACCGTGTTCGCCTTGCTCGACCGCCTGCCGCTGGATCGGCGAGCGCACATCATCGGTTATCTGCCCGAAGATCTTCAGGAAGACCTGGCACGTGAGATGAGCGATGAGGTGCTGCTCACGGTTCTGGAGGAGATGAGTGCGGACGAGCGTGCCGATCTCTTCAACCTGCTGGATGAAGACCGGCGCGAAGGGCTGCTGCGGCGCATGGCACGCCAGGAGCGTGAAGACCTCAAGCGCCTGGCGAGCTATGAAGAGGGCACCGCGGGTTCGATCATGACCTCGGACTACGTGGCGATTCCCAGCGGCATGACCGTGTCCCAGGCGATGATGCGTGTTCGTCAGACCGCACCGGATGCCGAAACCGTCTATCAGCTCTACATCATTGACCAGGATGGCAAGCTGGCGGGCACCCTGTCGCTGCGTCAGCTGATGGTGGCGCGGCCCGGAGCCCAGGTCGACGACCTGATGATCAAGGATGTTATCAGCGTACCGGTGGACGAAGAGCAGGAGGAGGTCGCCCGTCTGGTGGCCCGCTACGATATGCTGGCCGTGCCGGTGATCGACCATGAAGAGCGTTTGGTTGGCATCATCACCCACGACGACGCCATGGACGTGGCCGAAGAGGAAGCCACCGAGGACATGCACAAGGGTATGTCCATCGGCAAGCTCGAGGGCGGGCTGCGCAGCGCCAGCCTGTTCGATCTCTACCGTAAGCGTATCGTCTGGCTGGTGCTGCTGGTGTTCGCCAACATCTTCTCCGGCGCCGGTATCGCCTACTTCGAGGAGACCATCGAGGCCTACATCGCGCTGGTGTTCTTCCTGCCGCTGCTGGTGGACAGCGGCGGCAACGCCGGCTCCCAGGCC
Organism: Halomonas sp. KM-1; assembly: GCF_000246875.1. Taxonomy (NCBI): domain Bacteria; kingdom Pseudomonadati; phylum Pseudomonadota; class Gammaproteobacteria; order Oceanospirillales; family Halomonadaceae; genus Halomonas; species Halomonas sp. KM-1. The sequence goes on along the minus strand of NZ_BAEU01000018.1, from coordinate 32,893 downwards.
GCCACCCTGATGGTGCGCGGCATGGCCACCGGCGACGTGCGCAGCCGTGACTGGGCCAAGCTGCTGGGTCGCGAGGTCTTCGTCGCCGCCGGGCTGGGCCTGACCATGGCGCTGGCGGTGTCGGTAGTGGGCATCTTCCGTGCCGGCACCGAGATCGCCATGGTGGTGGCCATGAGCATGGTACTGATCGTGATCGTGGGCAGCCTGATCGGTATGATCCTGCCGTTCATTCTCAATCGACTGGGTTGGGACCCGGCCACCGCCTCGGCGCCGCTGGTGACCTCCATCGCCGATGCTTCGGGGGTGCTGATTTATTTTGCCCTGGCAACGGCTGTGCTGGGCCTGCCGGGAGGCTAGAAGGACCACACCAGCGCCAGGCGGTTTGGTTGGTCATTGCCAGCAAGGCGGTGACCGGTCGAGCCGCCCGGCCTGGCTGGCAAGGGCGGTATCTGTTCGCTTGCCGAGGCATTCGTGCCGTGTGTCTGAGTACGGCTTGAAATTGACTGTGCAGCAGTGCTGAATATTTAAATGGTAACGACATGAAGTTAGTTGACACATCAAATTAGCTGTTTTAAGGTTCGCCGCGTAGTTCAACATCAACATAGGCAAGGTGGAAATCCATGGAAGACCCCAGTAGTCGATTATCCAAGCGCGGGAGTTTTCGCCTGGCGGAGATGACCCAGCTTCCCCCCTGCCTGTAAAATCTGCCTCCCCCGGATGCAGCCTTTCCAGGCAGAGTGAGCCTGGAGCCATCGTATTTCCCACCAAGCGTCTATCCTCGCGCCATTCGTGGCCTTGCGAGGCGTTGTCGTGTCTGCGATTCGACAGGCATGTCTTGAGCGAGCGTCACTGACAATCTGCTGCCATTGAGCCTTTTATTTAAAGTCTCATGGGTTTTTATTGCCGAAATTAAATATTAATTTATTTCGGCCATGGCATTCTTTTGCCTTAAATAAGCGAAAGGAAAGAACGATGGCGACTCAAGTCCTGACATTGAAAAAAGCGGCTGGCGGCGAAAAGTTGGCTCACCCGATCTCCAACTCCATGCGCCAGACCTTCCTGAGGGTCAACCGCAATACACTGGCGAAGGACGTGCTGGACATGGTCAAGTGGTCGGAGCTGCCCGAAGAGATGATGGGGATCGTTTTCGTGCACGCCGACGACGGCCGTCACCTGGGCTTCGTGCGGTTGACGGCCCTGCTGCGTGCCAAGTCCGACCAGCCGGTTCACTACCTGCTCCAGGGGGAGACGCTGTTCGTGCGGGAGAGCACCGATCAGGAGGAGGCCGCGCGACTGCTGCAGAAGCATGACGTTGCCCTGCTGCCGATCCTCTCCGAAAGCGGTGCGATGCGCGGTGTGCTGACCTTCGACGACGCCATGGACATTCTCGATGAAGAGACCTCCGACGACATCTACTGGAAGGCGGGCGTGGGTGACGTGACCCACTATCAGGACGCCGTGCGCAGCGAGAAGCTCACTTCCGGTGGCATCGGCTATCCGGTCAAGGTGAGGCTGATGTTCCTCATGGTGACGTTGGCCGGCGGCATGCTGGTGGGCGGGGTGATCGATCACTTCGAAGGCGTGCTGGAGTCGCTGGTGGCGTTGGCGATCTTCATCCCGCTGGTAATGGACATGGGCGGTAACGTGGGCACCCAGTCGACTACCATCTTCGCCCGCGGCCTGGCGCTGGGGCATATCGACCTGAAGCAGTTCTTCCGCAAGCATCTGCTGCGCGAACTGCGTGTCGGTCTGGTCATGGGGGTGCTGCTGGCCACGCTTGCCGGTGCCATCGCCTGGGCCTGGCAGGGCGCGCCCAACGGCATTCCGATGCTGGGCGTGGTGGTCGGCGTATCGCTGTTCGTCTCGGTGGTGGCTGCCAGCGTATTGGGTTTCCTGCTGCCCTATATCATGCTGAAGATCGGCGTCGACCATGCGCCGGGAGCCGACCCCTTCATCACCACCATCAAGGACTTCACCGGCCTGGCCGTGTACTTCCTGATGGCCGGCTGGCTGCTGGGCGTGTCAGGCTGAAGTCAGCAAGTGGCATTGACAGGTACTTTTATCGGGACTCATCGAGCTCCCCGGCATGCCGGAGAACTCTCCGAAGCGATGCTTCGCTCATGGGAGATCACACCATGTTCCAACCACGACGTCTTGCCGGCGGTCTGCTCTGCGCCTTGCTGCCCACCCTTGCAGTGGCCGGGGTGGACGATGCCGCCCTGATCGATGCCAACAGCTGCTCCATCGATCTCTGGCATACCCGTATCGACGGTGGAGGCCATCAGAACTACGTCTCACCCACCTGTCGTCCCGGCGGGAACTACCAGTTCACCGCGGTGTTCGGCAACGAGCATGAGGAGGGCGAGAGCGAGCAGGTTTATGGCCTCGAAGCCAAGATGCTATTCACCAGCCTCGAAGCGCATGGCTATGGCCTGGGCCTGGTCGTCGGTAGCGAGTACCTGACTGAAATGAGCCGCTGGGAAACCCAGTATGCGCTGGTGCCGCTCACGCTGGGATTTGCCGACGAGCGCGCTCTGGTGCACTTCAATCTGGGCTGGGAGAGGGAGCGCAGTGCGGAGACACGCAACGCCCTGACCTGGGGGCTTGGCAGCGAAGTCGGAATCGCCGGGCCGCTGGTGGCGATTGCCAATGTGTTCGGCAATGACCGCAGCAGCAGTGAGAGCAGTATCGAGGTGGGCCCCCGGCTGGCGCTGCTGGACGACAAAGTGCTGATCGATGCCCTTTTCGAAAGGGAGCTGGGTGGGGAGAACACCCGTGCCTACACCCTGGCTCTGACCTACGCCTTCTGATGTCGGCAGGGCTGCGGGCCCCTGGTGGCTCCAGCCCTGCTATTCAACCACCTCCCGGGAACAAGAGGTGAGCGAGATGACCTATTCCATCCACAACCCCGCGGTGCTGCTCCAGGCGGCCAAGGCGGCCAACATTCACGGCCAGTGGGATGCCAAGCGCTGCTGTCTCGTGCAGCAGGACATGCACAGCGGTGGTGAAAAGCGCTGGCAGCCTTTGGAAAGCAGCCGGGACGCCAGTCAGCTCCAGGCTCGCCTGGGCTTGAGGGTCAGCGTATGCAAGCGAGTCAGGCGGGTGCGCGTCGAGGAACCTGCATTGCTAGAGCCACGCTTCGTTGAGGTCGACTACGACGAAGGCACTCTGCAGGCTGCCACGCGCAAGGCCATCGTGCTGATGGCGTCGAGGCTGGCCGAACGCGAACCGTAAAGTCAAAGTAGGAAGAGACAGGCAAAAGGCGGCTACATAGCCGCCTTCTTCATTTATTGCCCACGCTTGCTTCGTCCACTCGACGGACTCATTCTCGATGCTCGAAGATCGAGCGAATGGCGACGAACAGAATAACCGTCAGCAGCAGCGAGAAGGGAATGGCGATGAGCGAAACGGCAGGCACGATCATGTCGGCGGCCATGGCGAACTCCTTGAGAGCGACGAGTGGGGAGCGCCGGCGCTAGGCGTCGACTGGACAGGCGATGTTAGCACGGCGGACGCCGGGTTTCAGCGCACGTTCTGCTTTATCTCGACCTCTGCCAGCCACGGCACGTCGTGAATGAGGTCGCTCAGCTGACGGGGCAGCGCCGCGAGTTCCGAGTAGGACAGCTGGCAATCCATGAACACATCCACACTGATTCGTCCTTCGAGATAGTGCAGCCGATAATGTTCGATATGGGGCCAGCAGGGATGCGACGACCAGTGGTCGGTCAGCACACGGTCCACCTCGGGTCGCAGTGGCAGGCCGGGGAAGCGGCTGGGATCGCCCTCGCCGGCGTCGTCCTCGGGATCGATGTGAAAGGTCACGTCGCTGAGCGCGGGATAGGCGAGGCGCAGCCGGCGGCTGACCTCGTTGCCGATCTCGTGAGCCTCCGAGACGCTGATGCGCGGGCCCACCACCACGTGCAGGTCGACGATGGCGTGACCCGCCGACTGGCGGGTGCGCAGGTCGTGCACGCCTTCCACGCCGGGCACCTCGAGAGCGACTTGGTGCATCTGCTGCTGGGCATCGGCCGGCAGGGCGGTATCGACCAGCTCGCGGGCCGACTCCCACAGCAGATCCCAACCCACCTTGCCCACCAACAGGCCGACGATCACCGCCGCCACGGCGTCGAGCCAGCCGAAGCCGAACTGGGCACCGATAAGGGCTACCAGCACTACCGCCGTGGAGAGCACGTCGGAGCGCGAGTGCCAGGCGTTGGCCTCGAGGAGCTTCGACTTCACCCGCTTGGCAACACGCATGGTGTAGTGAAACAGCCACTCCTTGGCGAGCAGGGCCGCCAGCGCCAGCAGCATCGCCAAGATCCCCGGAGCGGCGATCTCGGTGCCGGCAAGCAGCCGCAGCAGGCTCGACCAGGCGATGGCACCGGCGACGAATATCAGCACGCTGCCCAGCAACAGGGTGGCCAGGGTCTCGATACGACCGTGGCCGTAGTGGTGGTCATGATCGGGGCCCTGGCGGCCATAGTGGGTGGCCGCCAGCACGAAGCCGTCGGTGATCAGGTCGGAGAATGAGTGGATGCCGTCGGCCACCAGGGCCGCTGAACCGACCAGCGTGCCCACCACCACCTTGGCACAGCCCAACAGGCCGTCGAGCCAGGCGGCGATGTAGGTGGCGCGCTTGGCATCGCGGCTGTGCACTGCCTGATCGTCAGTCGAGATCATGGTCGTTCGAGCTCCCTGCATCCAACTGCTATATGTTCTCATTTACACTGAGCCAATTGAAGCGCCTAGAGGCCCAGCACGGCGGTGGCAATGGCGAAGTAGATCAGCACCCCCGAAGCGTCGGCGATGGAGGTCACCAGCGGCGCCGAGGCGGTGGCCGGATCCCAACCCAGTCGATTGAGAATGAACGGCAGGATCATACCGATCAGGCTGCCCACGATCACGATCAGTACCATGCTCATGGCCACCACCATGGCGATCTCGGTGCCGGCACGGAAGATGCCCACCACCGACACCGCCAGCGCCATGGTCAGGCCCAGCCCGGCGGCGACGAAGACCTCGCGGCCCAGCAGTCGGGCCCAGTCGCGGCTGCGCACGTCGCCGGTGGCCATACCACGCACCATCAGGGTGGCGGCCTGGGAGCCGGCGTTGCCGCCGCTGTCCACCAGCAGTGGCAGGAAGAACACCAGCGCGATGTAGGCCTCGATGGTCTCCTCGAAGTAGGCGATACCGGCGCCGGAGAAGATGTTGGCGAATACCAGCAGCACCAGCCACATCACCCGCTTGCGGTAGAGATCGAGCAGGCTGGCGCTGCGCAGCCCGCCCTCGATCTTGCCGATGGACATACCCTTGTGCATGTCCTCGGTGGCTTCTTCCTCGGCCACGTCCATGGCGTCGTCGTAGGTGACGATGCCGACCAGGCGCTCACCCTCCAGTACCGGCAAGGCGAGGAGATCATAGCGGGCGATCAGTCTGGCCACCTCTTCCTGTGGGGTGTCGATGCCGACCCAGATGACCTCTTCGGTCATCAGTTCGGCCAGTTGGTTCTCACTGCTGGCCAGGATGATTTCACGCAGCGACACGGTGCCGAGAAAGCGCCCCGAGGTGTCGATGCAGTAGACCTGATAGATGGTTTCGACATCGGCGCCCTTGAGCCTCAACGTCTGCATGGCGCGAGCCACACTGTAGTAGGCGGGAATGGCCATGAACGCCGAGGTCATGATGGCGCCCGCCGTGCCTTCCGCATGTCGAGCCAGCTTCAACAGGTCGTCGCGCACCGTTGGCGGCAGCGCCTTGAGCAAGGTTTGCTGACGCTCTCTGTCGAGCTGCTTGAAATAGTCGACACGCTCATCGGCACTCATGTGCGCGACCAACTCGGCTAGCTCCGATACGGGCATGCCGGCGGTAGCGGCCAACTGTTCCTGTGGCTCCAGGAAGCCCAGCGTGGCGGCCCGCTTGTCGAGCGGCACGCAGTGCAGCAGCACGGCCATTCTCGACGCCGGCTCATGGTGGCCGACCTGGGCGAGGTCGGCCGGATTCAGTTCGCTGGCCAGGGTTTCGACCAGGGCAGTGTCCTGGTCCTGCAGGGCCTTGTGCAATTCGGCGGCAATGATGCTGTAGCTCATGGCAGCTCTCCCGTGCGAGCCAGGGGCCGTAGCCTCTGGCTGTGATAGCGCTTGTTCATTGAAGGGAGATGACACCGCTGGCCGTTGCCAGCGGGCATGGCTAGATGGTTGGCAGGCCCAGCACCGAGGTAGCGATGGCGAAATAGATCAACACACCGACCCCATCGGCAATCGAGGTCACCAGTGGCGCCGAGGCGGTGGCCGGATCCCAGCCGATGCGGTTGAGAATGAACGGCAGCACCATGCCGATCAGGCTGCCCACGATCACGATCAGCACCATGCTCATGGCCACCACCATGGCGATCTCGGTACCGGCGCGGAAGATGCCCACCACCGATACCGCCAGCGCCATGGTCAGGCCCAGCCCCATGGCCACCAGCACCTCGCGGCCCAGCAGCCGGGTCCAGTCGCGGGTGCGCACGTCGCCGGTGGCCATGCCGCGCACCATCAGGGTGGCGGCCTGGGAGCCGGCGTTGCCGCCGCTGTCCACCAGCAGCGGCAGGAAGAACACCAGCGCGATGTAGGCCTCGATGGTCTCCTCGAAGTAGGCGATACCGGCGCCGGAGAAGATGTTGGCGAACACCAGCAGCACCAGCCATACCACCCGCTTGCGGTAGAGATCGAACAGGCTGGCGGTGCGCAGACTGCCACCGAGCTTGCCGATGGACATACCCTTGTGCATGTCTTCGGTGGCCTCTTCCTCGGCCACGTCCATGGCGTCGTCATAGGTGACGATGCCCACCAGGCGCTCCCCGCCATTGATCACGGGCAGGGCCAGCAGGTCGTAGCGGGCGATCAGCTTGGCCACTTCCTCCTGGGGTGTGTCGACACTGGCCCAGACGATCTCTTCGGTGATGAGATCGCGTACCAGGGCGTCCGGCGCGGCGAGAATCAGCTCACGCAGAGAAAGGGTACCGACCAGACGCTCGGCCTCGTCGATGCAGTAGATCTGATAGATCGTTTCGGCATCCGGCCCCTTGGTGCGTACCAGTTTCAAGGCTTCCGCCACCGGGATACCAATCGGCACGGCCATGTAATCCGAGGTCATGATCGCCCCGGCCGTTCCTTCTTCGTAGCTGGCCAGCTTGCGCAGGTCTTCCCGCTCCTCCTTGGCCAGGGTGCGCAGCAAGGCCTGCTGTCGATCCTCGTCGAGCAGCTTGAACAGGTCGGCACGCTCGTCGGCGTTCATGTGCTGCAGCAGTTCGCCAAGCTTGCTGTCGGTCAGCGTGGCGGCGAGCTCCTCCTGCAGCGCCACGCTCAAATAGCCGAACGCCACCGCACGCTGGTCGAGCGGCAGGTGCTGCAGGAGCGAAAGCACGGTATCGGTGTGCTCGTGCTGGACGAATTCGGCCAGGTCGGCCGGCTGCATTTCGGCGATCAGGCGCTCGATGGCTTCCTGATCGCGACGCTGCATGGCGCTGCGCAGAGAGGCAGCGAGAATGGCATAGCTCATGGTCGGGCTCCTGGCGCGCATCGGCACGTGCGCGCAGAAGCCTTTGGCTGGACCTTAGAGAGTCAGGTCCGGCAAGGGCCGGGGCGCGCGCGGCGGTGCAGCGCTGATAGCTGGAATGTCCGTCGTTGTCTGTCGACTCGGAGGTTCCATAACGTCCTCGGGAAAATGGGGTGTCGCCGCCATTCGGTGGCGCGGGCATTCTAGGCCGGTCATTGCCGATCCGCAATATCGGCACGAGCCGCGGAATTGTAACGCCTTACGGCGGACAATCGGGAAGGGGGCGTGTATCCTCTTCGCGTCCGATCGTGCTTTTGCTGCACTGCATATGCCTTGTCATCGGGAGAGTGCCAGGAATGGATTGGCTCCAAGTCGTTATATTGTCAGTGGTTCAGGGATTGACCGAGTTCCTGCCGATTTCGAGTTCCGCCCATCTGATTCTGGTGCCGGTGCTCACCGACTGGGACGACCAGGGGCTGACCTTCGACGTGGCGGTGCATCTGGGCAGCCTGCTGGCGGTGGTGCTCTATTTCCGTCACGACCTGCGCCGCATGGGCGCCAGCTGGGTCATGTCGCTGCGGCGTCGCAGCCTGCGCCAGGGCGTCGAAGATCCGGATGCCCGGCTGGCGTGGTGGGTGCTGCTGGCCACGATTCCGGTGTGCGTGGGCGGCTTCATTCTGCATGACGCCATCAGCGTCAGCATGCGCTCGCCGATCCTGATCGGCGTTACCCTGATCGGCTTCGGCCTGCTGCTGGGATATGCTGACTGGAACAAGCGAGCGGGGCGAAGTGAGTACCAGCTTACCTTGCGCGATGCGATGTTGATCGGTGCCGCTCAGGCGCTGGCGCTGATCCCCGGTACGTCGCGCTCCGGCATCACCATGACGGCGGCGCTGCTGCTGGGCATGAGCCGTGAGGGAGCGGCGCGCTTCTCGTTTTTGCTGTCGATCCCGGTCACAGCCCTGGCGTCGGGTCTGGAAATCCACGGAGCGCTGCAGGTGCCGCGCGAGATCGACTGGCAAGCGATGGCGGCAGGGGTGGTGCTGTCGGGGGTGAGCGCCTATATCTGCATTCACTACTTCATCGCCTTCATCAAGCGGATCGGAATGCAGCCTTTCGTTGTCTACCGCATCGTGCTTGGGTTATGGCTGCTGTGGATCTTCTGGTAGCCCGCCTACTCTATCGAGGAGTCCTGATATCATGACCTCTGTCCTGCGTCCCGTGGCAGCCTTTGCCTTGAGCCTGATGCTGCTTCTCAGTGGATGCTCCGAAAACGACCGTCCGCTGGATTCGCCGGTACGTCTCGAAGGCGCCATCTTCGGCTCCTTCTATCAGGTGACCATCGCCGACAGTCTGACCCAGGGGCAGGCGCGCGAACTGGAAGAGGGGCTGCTCGAAGTGCTCGAGCAGGTGGATGCGTCCATGTCGATCTATCGTGAAGACGCGGAGCTGATAGCCTTCAATCAGTCGCCGGTGGGGGAGTGGCAGCCGCTCTCCAACGAGCTGATCGAGGTGCTGGCAATCAGCCAGTCGGTGGCCGAGAGCAGCAACGGCGCCTTCGACGTGACCATCGGCGGGCTGGTCAACCTGTGGAGCTTCGGCTCCGAGGCCCGTCCGCGGGAAGTGCCGGATGACGAGACCCTGCAGGCCCGTCTTGCCGAGGTGGGGCCCGACAGTATCGAGGTCGACGAGAACGCCATGCAGGCGCGCCGGTTGCGCGACGTGTTCGTCGATCTCGGCGGTGTGGCCAAGGGGCACGGTACCGACCGGGTGGCCTCCTACCTGGATGGCGAAGGCATCGAACACTATCTGGTCAACCTGGGTGGCGATCTGGTGGCGCGCGGCTACCGTGATGCTGACGGCGAGCCATGGCGCATCGGCATCGAGGCACCGCTGGACGACCGTCAGGAAGCGACGCAGATCGTGCCGGTACAGAATATCTCGATTGCCACCTCCGGCGATTACCGCAACTATTTCGAAGAGGAGGGGCGGCGCTTCTCACACACCATCGATCCGCGAACCGGTCATCCCATCGAACATCGGGTGGCCTCGGTAACGGTGGCGCACCCCTCGAATGCCTGGGCCGACGCCTGGGCCACGGCGATGCTGGTGCTGGGTGAAGAGGAGAGTCTGGCCCTGGCCCGTGAGCAGGACCTCAAGGTGCTGCTGCTGGTACGTGAAGGCGAAGGCTGGCGGAGCGTGGCGAGCCCGGCCTTCGCGGAACGCTTCGGTGGGGAGCTGAGCGAAGAAATGGACCTCGAGGTGCGCTGAACCGCCGGCAAAGAGCGGTGTACGGTCCATGTTGAGCGATGGGTACCGCCTGGTCCCTGATGAACTGAAGCCAATCGAATGGACAAGGAGTCTTCGATGACCCTGGATGTGGTGATCCTTGCCGCCGGGCAGGGTACGCGGATGCGTTCGACCCTGCCCAAAGTGCTGCATCGCCTGGCCGGCAAGCCGATGGTGCGTCACGTACTCGATACCGCCCTCGAACTCGAGGCGGAACGCCTGCACGTCGTGGTCGGCCACGGTGCCGAGCGGGTGCGCGAGGCACTCGCTGAATACCCGGTACGCTTTGCCCTGCAGGCCGAACAGAAGGGCACCGGCCATGCCGTGGCTCAGGCGCTGGATGGCCTGGGTGACGGCAAGGTGCTGGTGCTGTACGGCGACGTGCCGCTTATCCGTCGCGAGACGCTGGCGGCACTGCTGGCCGAAGTGAGCGAGTCGTGCATGGCGCTGCTCACCGTGACCCTGGGCGACCCCACCGGCTACGGCCGTATTCTGCGCAACGCTGACGGCGAGGCGGTGGCCATCGTCGAGCAGAAGGATGCCAGCGAGCGTGAGCTGGCGATCCGCGAATGCAACACCGGCATCATGGCCATGACCGCGGCCCAACTGAAGCGCTGGCTGCCGCAGCTCTCCGCCGACAACGCCCAGGGCGAGTACTACCTCACCGACGTCATCGCCATGGCGGCCGCCGAGGGGGTGGCCATCGCCACGGCCCAGCCGGCCGATGCCATGGAGGTGGAAGGGGTCAACAATCGCCAGCAGATGGCACGCCTGGAGCGTTCCCACCAGATGCGGATTGCCGACGAGCTCATGGCCCAGGGCGTGGCGTTGATCGATCCGGCACGCCTCGACGTGCGCGGTCGTCTCAGCTGCGGTCATGACGTGGAGATCGACATCGGCTGCGTGTTCGAGGGCGATGTGGAGCTGGGCGAAGGGGTGCGCATCGGGCCCCACTGCGTGATTCGCGACAGCCATATCGGCGCCGAAACCGTCATCGAGCCACACAGCGTGATCGAAGGGACCGTGGCGGCCGGCCACAACCGCATCGGGCCCTTTGCCCGGCTGCGCCCGGGAACGCGCCTGGCGGTGGGTGCCAAGGTGGGCAATTTCGTCGAGACGAAAAATGCCGAAGTGGGCGAGGGCAGCAAGATCAATCATCTGAGCTATGTGGGCGATGCGCGACTGGGTCGCGGCGTCAACGTCGGCGCCGGTACCATCACCTGCAACTACGATGGTGCCAACAAGCACCATACCGACATCGGCGACGATGCCTTCATCGGCTCCAACACCGCCTTGGTGGCGCCGGTCAGCGTCGGGCGAGGTGCCACGGTGGGGGCCGGCTCGACCATCAGCAAGGACGTGCCCGACAACGCCCTGGCCGTTTCCCGTGGACGCCAGATCGGCAAGGCCGACTGGGCGCGACCGGCCAAGAAGACCCGAGACTGACAACAGCGCGAGGAATCGTCATGTGTGGAATCGTCGGTGCCGTTGCCGAGCGCAACGTGGAAGGCATCCTGCTCGAAGGCTTGAGGCGCCTGGAGTATCGCGGCTACGACTCGGCCGGTATGGCGGTGATCTCTCCCGATGGCGAGCTGCAGCGCCGTCGCGCGCTGGGCAAGGTCGCAGCCCTCGAAGCCATGCTCGATGAGGCAGCCCTGCCGGGGCGCTGCGGTATCGCCCACACCCGCTGGGCCACCCACGGCAAGCCCAGCGAGGAGAACGCCCATCCGCACCAGTCGGGAAGCCGGCTGGCGCTGGTGCACAACGGCATCATCGAGAACCACGAGCCGCTGCGCCGCGAGCTGAAGGCCGACGGCTATGTCTTCTCCTCGCAGACCGATACCGAAGTGGTGGCGCACCTGCTGGAGCGCGAGTACCGCCATGGCGGCGGCCTGCTGGCCGCCGTACAGCGAGTGCTCGCTCGCCTGGAAGGTGCCTATGCCCTGGCCGTAGTACATGCTGACGAGCCCGACGTCGTGGTGGGTGCGCGCAAGGGCAGTCCGCTGGTGGTGGGGGTGGGGATCGATGAAGCCTTCCTCGGCTCCGACCCGCTGGCATTGCTGCAGGTCACCGACCGTTTCATCTATCTGCAGGAGGGTGACGTGGTCCGGCTCTCCGACGGCGGCCGGATCGAGATCCACGATGCGCAGGGGCAAGCCGCGCAGCGTGAGACGCATACCTTCGAGCATGGCGACGGCGCCGCCAGCAAGGGCGAATACCGTCACTACATGTTGAAGGAGATCTTCGAGCAGCCGGCGGTGATCGCGGCTGCGCTGGAAGGGCGCCTGGGCGAGCGCGCGGTGCCGGTCGAGTGCTTCGGCCCCGATGCCGAAGCGCTGTTCGAGCGGGTCAAGCAGGTGCATATCGTCGCCTGCGGCACCAGCTATCATGCCGGTCTGGTGGCGCGCTACTGGCTGGAACGCTACGCCGGCATCCCCGTGCAGGTGGAAGTCGCCTCGGAGTACCGCTACCGCACGGTGGTGGTGCCGGACGACACCCTGTTCGTCACGCTGTCGCAGTCCGGCGAGACGGCCGACACCCTGGCGGCGCTGCGTTTCGCCCGCGAGCAGGGCTATCTCGGCAGCCTGGCCATCTGCAACGTGCCGGGGAGCTCCCTGGTACGGGAGTCCGACCTCACCCTGATGACCCAGGCCGGCCCTGAGATCGGCGTGGCCTCGACCAAGGCCTTCACCACCCAGCTCACCGCCCTGATGCTGCTGACTCTGGCTCTGGGGCGGGTCAAGGGGCTGGCGGCCGAGACCCAGGCCGAGCTGGTGGCCGGGCTGCGCTCGCTGCCGCAGCTGGTGGGCCAGGTGCTGAAACTGGATGATGCCATCGAGCGGCTGTCGACCGCCTTTGCCGAGAAGCATCACGCCCTCTTCCTTGGGCGCGGCGCGCACTTCCCTATCGCCCTGGAGGGCGCGCTCAAGCTCAAGGAGATCTCCTACATCCACGCCGAGGCCTATCCCGCCGGCGAGCTCAAGCACGGCCCGCTGGCGCTGGTGGACAGCGAGATGCCGGTCATTTCCGTCGCTCCCAATGACGAATTGCTCGACAAGCTCAAGTCCAACCTGCAGGAAGTACGCGCCCGTGGCGGCGAACTCTTCGTCTTCGCCGACGAGCAAGTCGGCATCGAGGAGGAAGATGGCGTCAGGGTGCTGCCGTTACCCCACGTGCACGACGCTCTGGCACCGATTCTCTATACCGTGCCGCTGCAGCTGTTGAGTTATCACGTGGCGGTACTCAAGGGAACCGACGTCGATCAGCCGCGTAATCTGGCCAAATCGGTAACGGTGGAGTGAACTCGGGATACTTCAGCTTACTTTTCACGTTTTCTGTCGTTAAACTTCGACTTGAACTAGGCAGTAACGAGCCACTCGTTGCTGCCTAATTTCAATTAAACGAAGAACGAGAAAAGGATATCGACGTGGGGAACGGACAGAAACGTCAGGGAAGTTTACTGAAGCGCTTACTGGTGATCAGCGCAGGGCTCGTGCTTGTGGTGGGTCTGGGAGCTCCCTATTGGTTGGGCCAGCAGGTGGAAAAGCATTACGCCGACTATCTGCAACAGTTGCAGCGCTTCGACTATATACAGGTCGAGAACCCGGTATATGAACGTGGCTGGTTCCAAGCCAGTGCCAGTTATGAACTCATCATCGAGCCCGAACTTGCTCAGGCGTACGAGCATCTCCTTGACGCAGAAATGGGACTGTCGTTCGAGGGAGAGCCGCTCAGGATAGCCGTCAACGACCGCATCACCCACGGTCCCTTCATGGGCGCTCTGGCCACCTTCGAGGGGCGAGCCGAGGCGTCGGGTTGGCTGTTCGAGCAAGCGCTCCAACTGGATGACGAGGATTTCACCCGCTATGCCGGCAGGGTCGGCTTCGACCAGATGGTGGAGGGCGAATGGGAACCCCTGACGGTAACGCTGGCCTCGGGTCCGCTACTCAATGATTTGGGTGTGGAGATGCGTTACGAGGGTGAGTACCTGGGCGGTGAGTTCCGCTACGACCCAAACTCAGGTGAGTATCGTAGTACGAATCGTCTGGGGCAGTCCCGGTTGGTGGAGCCCTCGGCCGTTCACACCTTCGAGGGCTCTACCACCGACCTGGTGATTTCTTTCCCCCAGGGAGTGCTGCGTGAAATCACGCTGCGATCGAACGATGCGCCCATGTTGACGGAGAGCCGCGATCTGCAAGAGGTGGGCAACTCCCGCATCGAAGGACAGAGCGTCGAGATCAAGTTCCTGTTCGATGAGCAGGGCCGCTTCGCAGACCTGGTAGCGCACTTCGAGATGCAGGGCTTCGAGTCCGAAGCGCCTGACCTCTATTTCACCATGGATGGTCTAGCAGCCGATTTCACGGCGACTCGCCAGGGCGATAGCAGCTGGTATGGCCAGCTGGGCCTCAGCCTCGACGGCTTGGCGGTGCGCGAGCAGTTCTCACCGGGCTTTACCGCGCAAAGCGCCACGGTTCGCCTGGGGCTGGAGCCGGAATCCGAGGAGCACTTCCAACTGGCGCAGCTATGGGCGGCCGAGGGGCTGCAGATTCAGGGCCTGGAAGAGCCGATCGCTTTCCATGTCGAATCCAGCTACGGGCAGCTGTCGCGTACTGAGTACGACACCCTGTGGAGCCTGATCTACGAAGCCATTGCCAGCTTCCAGTGGAACGACCCTGAGGCCCTGCTGCCCATTTTCGAGCGCATGGGTGAGGCCGGCGAGGCGCTGATGGCGGGCCGCTCCGTGCTCACCATCAAGCCGGCCACCTTCAGCATGGGCGATGCGGACATCGTGCTGGCGCTGGAAGCCGACCTGCTGCTTCAGGACATTGCCGGTCTCGACGAGAGCTTTCTGCTCGATGCGGAAAACCGCCTGGACCTGAGCGTGGAGGCTTCCGCCATGCTGCTGCACCGGGTGAGCCGTGAAGTCCTGCGTCAGCAGTACAATGGGATGCTTTCGGGCAATGAGCTCGATGCCATGGCCAAGGAGGTGGTGGCTGGAAGCGTGGAGCCGATGCTCGAGATGGGCGTCGTTCGCCGCGAGCAGGACGGTAGCTACACCTTGAAGGTGCAGCTACAGGACGGCCAGTTGCTGGTGAACGGCGAACCCGGCGAGTGGCTGCTGGAGCAGTTCTGAGCCGCTGCGAAGAAACGCTGAACTGGGCTGGGTGGCGCGCTCAGCGCTCCACCCAGCCGCGGCGGATCAACGGCGCGAACAGCATTCGATAGAGCCGCATGGCCACCCGGTGATAGATGGGCAGGATAAGCCAACTGCGGCTGACACCTACCAGCGTGGCCATGGCAGCCGCCAGCACCAGGGCGCCGAGCATGTCCTGGGGGAAATGCACGCCGAGGAAGACCCTCGCCCAGGCCACCGGAACGGCCAGCAGCAGCAGATAGCGACCGATCCTTCGGGTGCCGGCATGCAGCAGCAGGCTGAAGGCCATGGTCAGCATGATGGTGGCGTGATTGCTGGGAAACGCCGGGGTCGGGGCGTGTTCCAGGAAGGTCTGCCCGACTGGCATCATGAACGGGCGTGGCGTCGGCCACAGCCAGCCGATCATCCAGCTCGCCGCCAGGGCGAGCAGAGTGGCGATGAAGGCCTCCCACAGCGGGCGTTTCAGGCGCTCACTGCCGCGCAGCCAGCCAATTACCAGCAGAGCCGGTACCAGCCAGATCAAATAGACGGCGAAGACTTCCGCCATCAGCAGCAGCCGTGGGTCGCTGCCGGGCGCCGCGTTGAGCTGGGCGAACAGGGCAAGGTTGAGTGTGGTTTCCATGAGTTGGGTGCGCTGGGCGCTCTTCCTTGTTCATTTGGAGCAGGCCGCTCATGCTGCCATTCGTCAGGCGACGTTTCCGATTAATTTTGTTACAGGAGCATGACAAGGTTGTCCAGACTGTATCTGGGTTTGGCCATGTGGGCCAACTCCGACTGGTGTGGCTCCCTCTACCCGCCCTATGGCGGCCAGGAGGGTTGGCTGGCCGACTATGCGAGGGTGTTCAACTCGGTGGAGGGCAACACGACCTTCTACAGCGGGGCGCCCCGGGCCGAGACGGTGGCTGGCTGGTCGCGCCTGGCGCCTGCTGATTTCCGCTTCTGCTTCAAGCTGCCGGCGGCGCTGACCCATGAGCGTCGTCTCGAGGGTATCGAGGCGGATTTCGATGCCTTCGTCGAGGCTCTCTCCCCACTGCACGATCGCCTGGGCCCTCTGCTCGTCCAGTTGCCGCGGGACTTCGGCCCTGACCTGTTGCCCCGGCTCGCAGCGCTGCTGGAGCGCTGGCCTGCGGCGATTCCCTGCGCCGTGGAGGTCCGGCATCCTGAATTTTTCCACAAGGGGTCGGTCGAGATCGCTCTCAACCGCCTGTTGATAACTCATGGCGCCAACCGCGTCATGCTCGACGTGAGGCCACTGTTCTCGACCCCGGCGACGGGCTGCCCCGCGCTTGCACAAGCGCAGAGTGAAAAGCCACGCTGCCCATTACACGTGCTTTCCACGGGAAACGAGCCGCTTGTCCGCTTTATCGGACACCTCGATGAGGAGATCAACCTCAGCTACTTCCGGCCTTGGATCGGCCAGCTAAAGCTGTGGATAAAACAGGGGAAAACCCCTTTTCTCTTTGTGCATACCGCCAATAACCGACGGGCTCCCGAGCTTGCCCGACGACTCCATGGCGAGCTGATCGTCCAGCTCGACCAACCGCCGCTCAACGACTTTGCCGGCGAGCGCCAAACCACGCTGTTTTGAGTCCTCTGCTGCTGGCCTTCGAGCGTATGATCGGATAGATTTGCCACCATTCGGTGTAATTACCCATCGTTTTTCCGGGTTTTTGCGCTTGAAACAGATCAACAATCGGATACATAACAACAGGTGACTCATGTCTAAACTCGTCCACGCGCAGTGGTCATCGAAGATGACCTTCGTGCTGGCGGCCGCCGGGTCGGCCGTCGGGCTAGGCAACATCTGGCGCTTCTCCTACATGGTGGGAGACAACGGTGGCGCCGCCTTCGTACTCGTCTATCTGGCCTGTGTCGCCGTGGTGGGCCTCCCCGTGCTGGTGGCCGAGTGGCTGATTGGCCGGCGGGGTCAGAAGAACCCGATCAACGCCATGGCGGAGCTGGCCAGCAAGAACGCCCAGCCCAAGGCATGGGCACTGGTAGGTGCGAGCGGCGTGCTGGCGGCCTTTTTGATCCTCTCCTTCTATAGCGTGATCGGCGGCTGGTCGCTCTCCTATACCCTGGGTTCGGTCACCGGTACCTTTACCGGCCAGGATGCCGACGGCGTCGGCGCCACCTTCGAGGGGCTGCTGGGCAATCCCTTACTGCTGCTGCTGTGGCACACCGCCTTCATGGCGCTGGTGGTGTGGATCGTGGCCCGCGGTGTGACCAAGGGGCTTGAAGGTGCGGTACGCACCATGATGCCGGCGCTGGTGGTGCTGATGGTGGTGCTGGTCGGCTACGGCATGACCACCGGTCATTTCGGCGAGGCGCTGGCCTTCATGTTCCGCCCCGACTGGGGCGCGCTCTCCGGTGACGTGGTGCTGGCCGCCATGGGCCAGGCTTTCTTCACCCTGTCGCTGGGCATGGGCATCATGATGGCCTACGGCTCCTATCTGGGTGAGGACGTCAACCTGCTGGGCACCGCGCGCACGGTGATCATCCTGGATACCGGCATCGCCCTGCTGGCTGGCTTGGCAATCTTCCCCATCGTCTTTGCCAACGGTCTGAGTGCCGGGGAAGGCCCGGGGCTGATCTTCGTCACCCTGCCGCTGGCGTTCGGCAACATGACCGGCGGCATGCTGCTGGGGCTGATGTTCTTCCTGCTGCTGACCTTCGCCGCGCTGACCTCGGCCATCTCGCTGCTCGAGCCGGTGGTGGAGTTCGTCGAGGAGCGCACGCCGCTGACGCGGGTCATGGCCACCCTGGTGAGCGCCGTGGCGGTGTGGCTGCTGGGCATTGCCGCGCTGATGTCGTTCAACGTCTGGCCCGAGCCGGTGATGATGGGGCTCAACGTGTTCGATCTACTGGACACCTTCACCAGCAAGATCCTGCTGCCGCTGACGGGGCTGGGCGCAATCGTCTTCGTTGCCTGGTGTCTGGATCGCCGCAGCGTGGCCGCCGAGCTGAATCTGACCGGCGGCAGCGAGCAGGTGTGGCTGGTGGTGGCGCGCTACGTGGCGCCGCTGGGGGTGATCCTGGTGTTCGTCAACTCCCTGTTGGGATGACCCAGGGATTATTGGGTGACGAGCCTACCTGGCCCCGCATGCCGGGGCCGGATCTGCTGCTTGTCGCGGCCGCCTTTGGGCGGCCGCTTCAGTGTCTTTCTTCGTCGACCAGGTCGGCGATGTTCCGCTCCAGCTGCTTGAACTCCTGATGCAGCTCGATTCCGCGGCGGGCGCGCAGGTTTCGCTGGGCGGCGCTGCGGGAGCGCTTTTCATGCTCGGCGACGTTGATGCTCATGAAGATGTCGAGAAGTTCATTCTTGACGGAAGTGACTCGTTCGACCTTACTCATGTCGACCCTCCCTTCTTCTTCTGTGCCTTATCTTCGTCTGTACGGCAAGATCAAATCACAGCATCTTTACTATACCCTACTTGACAGAATCATGACGAAGTGGGCTATTCCACGCTGGCGAGTGAAACTCCCCCAAGCGAGTCGGGATCGTGCATACTGAGATTCTGCGTTCGTCAAACCAAGGAGTTCAGCGTGAGCCGCGCCCTGTTCGATGAAATGAGACGCCGCATGGAGCTCTTCCGCCGCTCCGAGCAGAAAGTGGCGCGCTTCGTGCTGCGTAATCCCGATGAAGTCATTCACATGCGCATCGTCGATCTGGCCACCGAGGCCAAGGTCAGCGAGCCGACCGTGGTGCGCTTCTGCCGGGCCTTGGGCTGCAACGGTTTTCAGGACTTCAAGCTCAAGCTGGCGCAGATGTTGGCTTCAGGCAGCCAGTTCGCCCAGTTCTCGATGAACGACGACGACTCCGTCGCCGAGTTCTCCCAGAGCATTTTCGACTCCACCGTGGGCACCCTGCTGTCGGTGCGCGACCGCCTCGACAACGAGGCACTGAGCCGGGCGATCCAGGCCCTGGCCATGGCCAACCGGGTCGAGTTCTACGGCTTCGGCGCCTCCGGTGCGGTGGCCTTCGACGCTCAGCACAAGTTCTTCCGTCTGCAGATCTCCACCGCGGCCTACGCCGACCCCCACATGCAGAACATGTCGGCGGTGACCCTCAAGGAGGGCGACGTGGTGGTGGCGATTTCCCAGACCGGCCGCACCCGTGCCCTGGTGGCCAGCGTGCGCCTGGCCCGCGAGGCCGGCGCCACGGTGATCGGCCTGTGCCCCAGCGGGTCGCCGCTCTCCGAGGAGGTGTCTCTGCCGCTCTACATCGACGTGCACGAGGATACCGAGATCTACACGCCGATGAGCTCACGTGTGGCCCACCTGGTGCTGATCGACGTGCTCGCCGTGGGGGTGGCCAAGACCCGCGGACCGAAGCTCGCCGAGCAGCTCAAGGCGGTCAAGAAGAGCCTGACGCCGTTGAGGTTTCCCGAACAGGAAGGCAAACCCTGAAGTGAGCGGCGCCGGGGGCAGGCCGAAGAGGAGGTTCTTCGCCAGGGATGGCGAAGATAGCGCCCAGGGATGGGTTCACAGCGCCTCCTCTCAGGCCTGCCGACGGAACAGCCGCGAACGATGACTTCCGACGTGTAACGCCGCTCGTGTCGAGGATTGGACGGGCGGATATGCTAAGCTGTCCGCTCATTTTTTCCAGCGGCAGATCCCTTCCATGGATGACGTCACGGCGATTCTCGATCAGTTGAACCCGGCCCAGCGCGAGGCGGTGAGCGCCCCCCAGGGCAACATGCTGGTGCTGGCCGGAGCCGGCTCCGGCAAGACCCGGGTGCTGGTGCATCGCATCGCCTGGCTGATGCAGGCCGAGGGGCTCTCGCCCTACGCCGTGCTCGCTGTGACCTTCACCAACAAAGCGGCCCGCGAGATGCGCACGCGTCTGGAGGCGCTGCTGGGGCTGTCGCTGCGCAACGTCTGGGTCGGCACCTTCCACTCCATCGCCCATCGCCTGCTGCGCACCCACTGGCAGGATGCGCGGCTGCCGCAGCATTTCCAGATCATCGACTCCGACGACCAGCTGCGCCTGATCAAGCGCCTGCTCAAGGATCACCAGATCGACGACGAGCGCTACCCGCCGCGCCAGGTGCAGTACTTCATCTCCGGCTGCAAGGAGGAGGGGCTGCGCCCGCATCAGGTCGACGTGCACGGCGACGCCTACATGGCCCAGATGGTCGAGCTCTACGAGCGTTACCAGCTCACCTGCGAGCGCGGCGGTCTGGTCGACTTCGGCGAGCTGCTGCTCAGGAGCCTCGAGCTGCTGCGCGATACCCCGGCGCTGCTGGCCCACTACCAGGAGCGCTTCGCCCATGTGCTGGTCGACGAGTTCCAGGACACCAACACCCTGCAGTATGCCTGGCTCAAGCTGCTCACCGGCATGAAGACGCCAATGACCGTGGTCGGCGACGACGACCAGTCGATCTACGGCTGGCGCGGGGCGCGGATCGAGAACATCCGTCGCTTCGAGCAGGAGTTCCCGGGCAACCATACCGTGCGCCTGGAGCAGAACTACCGTTCCACCAGCGCCATTCTCGATGCCGCCAATGCCCTGATCAGCCACAACGCCGAGCGCATGGGCAAGGAGCTGTGGACGGCCGGCGCCCGCGGCGAGCCGATCTCGGTATATGCCGGCTTCAACGACCTGGACGAGGCGCGCTTCATCGTCGACACCATCAAGGAGAAGGTCGACGAGGGCTACCGACGCCGCGACGTGGCCATCCTCTATCGCTCCAACGCTCAGTCGCGGGTGCTCGAGGAGACCTTGATCCGCCAGGGCATGCCCTATCGCATCTACGGCGGTCATCGCTTCTACGAGCGGCTGGAGATCAAGAACGCCCTGGCCTACCTGCGTCTGCTGCTCAACCGCGACGACGACGCTTCGCTGGAGCGCATCATCAACGTGCCGCCGCGGGGCATCGGCACGCGTACCGTGGAGCTACTGCGCGAGCGGGCGCGCGTGGCCGGGGTATCGCTGTGGCAGGCGCTGCACGACGGCCTGGCCGACGGTTCGCTGAAAGGGCGTGCCGGTGCGTTGCTGCAGCTCTTCGCCGATCTCATCGAAGGGCTCGACAACGACACCGCCGGCCTGAGGCTGCACGAGATCATCGATCATGTGAACGACCGCTCCGGGCTGGTCGAGCATCATCGCAACGAGAAGGGCGAGAAGGGGCAGGCCCGGGTCGAGAACCTGGAAGAGCTGATCAACGCCGCCCGCGCCTTCACCCAGGGCGAATCCTTCGACCCGCCCGAGGCCGGCGAGGGCGCCGTGGCTCTGGAGGCCTTCCTCGCCGAAGCGGCGCTCAACGCCGGCGAGCACGAGGCCGACGAGTTCGAGGACAGCGTGCAGCTGATGACCCTGCACTCGGCCAAAGGGCTGGAGTTCCCGGTAGTGTTCATCGCCGGGGTCGAGGAGGGGCTGTTCCCGCACAAGATGTCGCTGGAGGAGCCCGGCCGGCTCGAGGAGGAGCGCCGGCTGTGCTACGTCGGTCTGACCCGCGCCATGCGCAAGCTCTACCTCACGCATTCGGAGATTCGCCGCCTGCACGGCAAGGAGACCTTCCAGCGACCGTCGCGCTTCCTGCGTGAGATTCCCGCCGAGTATCTGGAGGAAGTGCGCCTGCGTGGGCAGATCTCGCGTCCGGTGACGGCCATGCGTCCGGCGGTGGGGCTGTCGCGTCAGACCTCGGTCGACGGCGGCGACGACCTGCCCAGCCTGAGCCTGGGTCAGCGCGTGCATCACCCCGTCTTCGGCGAGGGGGTGATTCTCAACGCCGAGGGCGAGGGCGCACGGGCCCGGGTGCAGGTCAGCTTCGAGGGCGAAGGCGACAAGTGGCTGGTGTTGGGGTTCGCCAAGCTAACTCCTCTATAGAGAGATCAGCGTATCCCTTGTACGTTGACGTCTACGTCAAAAGCCGCGCTTGCTGCCCAAATTGCCATTAAGCATACTCACTGACGGACACATCGCGCTTGATTAGACGCGACTCAGAATAACCACCCCGGAGTCATGCCCGCATGCAACGCCGTAAATTCCTCAAGACCGCCGGCCTCGGTGCTGCCGGCGTCGTCGCTGCCCCCTTCGTCTCCACCGCAAAAGCGCAGGAAACCATCACCTGGGACATGGTCACCTCCTGGCCGACCAACTTCCCGGCCCTGGGTACCGGTGCCAACGCATTCGCCCAGCGTATCGAACAGCTCTCCAACGGCCGTATGCGTGTGCGCGTGCACGGTGCCGGCGAGCTGGTGCCCGCCATGGAGGTGTTCGACGCCGTGGCCGCCGGTACCGCCGAGATGGGCCACTCCGCCGCCTACTACTGGCGCGGCAAGGTCGCCGCTTCGCAGTTCTTCACCGCCGTGCCCTTCGGCATGAACACCACCGAAATGAACGCCTGGCTCTACCACGGTGGCGGTCAGGAGCTGTGGGACGAGATCTACGCCAAGCACAACCTGAAGCCGTTCGCGGTGGGCAACACCGGTGCCCAGATGGCCGGCTGGTTCAAGCGCGAGATCAACTCGCTGGCCGACATGCAGGGCATCCGCCTGCGTCTGCCGGGCCTGGCCGGCGAGGCCATGAACGGCATCGGCGTGACCACCGTCAACATGCCGGGCGGTGAGATCTTCACCTCCATGCAGACCGGCGTGCTCGACGCCGCCGACTGGGTCGGTCCCTACAACGACATGGCTTTCGGCCTGCATCAGGTGGCAGATTACTACTACACCTCGCCGTGGAACGAGCCGACCGCCGTGCTCGAGGGCACCGTCAACCTGGACGCCTGGAACGCCCTGCCCGACGACCTCAAGGCCGTGGTGCGCGAAGCCGCCAAGGCTTCCAACCTGGATATGATCAGCGAGTTTGCCTATCGCAACGCTCAGGCGCTGGCCACTCTGGTGGAGGAGCATGGCGTGCAGCTGCGCACCTTCCCGCAGGACGTCATCGAGGCGCTCTACGAGTCGTCGCAGCGGGTCATCCAGCAGCAGGTGGAGAACGACCCCGACTCGGCCAAGGTCTACGAGTCCTACCGCGCGTTCCAGGCGCTGGTTCGCCCGTTCAGCGACGTGGGCGAGTTCGAGTATCTCAAGACCCGCGACACCGTCGTCACCTGATCGACGACGTCGAACGCAGCGAGGGCGCCTATTGGCGCCCTCGCTGCTTTCCGGGATCTCAGCCGTTCTGACGTACCGCGCGGATGCGCCCCTTGTCGTCCAGCGCCACCATCACGAAGCGGGCCTCGGTGACCTTGTGCAGTTCGCTGCTCTCGCGTTCGTGAGGCTGGCGGATCCACACTTCGACGTCGATCTTGATCGAGCTGTGGCCGATCTCGCGCACGGCAGTGAAGATGTTGACCATCGAGCCGACACGCACCGGACACAGGAAGTCCATGGTCTCGATGGCCACTGTTGCGGTGCGGCCACGCGCCTCGCGGCCCGCCGCCAGCTCGGCGGCCTGGTCCATGTGGCGCACCAACCAGCCACCGGGGATGTCGCCATAGAGGTTGGTATCCTGGCGATCGGCCAGCAGCTTGAGTGTCAATTGCCCCTGGGGCGCGGGAACGTCGTCGAGGTCGGTCATGGAATGTCGTATGCTCGGCTTGTTGTTGTGGGCGGCGATATTGCGTTGCAGCGCTTGCTGGTGGCCATCTTATACGCCAAGCCTTGGCCTCACCAGCGCTGCGACAAGCCGTCACTCGTGCGCGATCCTCCCAGTCTGCGGCAAGGAGCCTCTCATGATCCCTTTCGGCAAGGCGCGTGGTCGGCGCAGGCCATGGCACAGTTGTCTGGTGCTGCTGCTGGTCTGGGCCATGTCCACGGCCCACGGCGATGAGCCGGTGGGTACGCTCGGCGTGGTAGGCTCCGACACCATGGCCGGGCTGATGCTGCGCTGGGGCGAACAGCTCAGCGAGCGCCATCCGGGCATTCGCCTGCAGCTCCAGGCCAGCGGCTCGGCCAGTGCTCCCACGGCGCTGGCGGCCGGCACCACCCGGCTCGGGCCGATGTCACGGGCCATGAGCGACAGCGAGCGTGATGCCTTCCAGCAACGGCACGGTTACCCGGTGCTGGAAGTGGAGGTGGCACGAGACGCTCTGGCGGTGATCGTGCACCGTCACCATGCGCTGGAGTCGCTGCGACTTGACGAGATCGACGCCATTTTCTCGACCACGCGCCGCTGCGGTGGCGACGAGGCGATCCTGCGCTGGGAGCAGCTCGGCGTCGCGGGGCGAGGGGGAAGGATCGAGCTCAACGGGCGCAATCCCGCTTCCGGCAGCTTTGGCCTGTTCCGCCAGCAGGCGCTGTGTGGCGGCAGCTACAATCCACGGCTCAACGAGCACCCGGGCTCTGCCGCCGTGGTGGCGGCGGTCACCGAAAGCCTGGAGGCCATCGGCTATGTCGGCCTCAATCACCTGACTCCCGGGATCAAGGCCCTCGCCATAGAGGATGGCGAGGGGCGCCGGCATGTTCCCGCTGCCGAACCGGTGCGCCAGGGCGAGTATCCACTTGGCCGTGCGCTCTACCTCTACGTCAACCTTCCCCCCGGAGAGGCGCTCTCCGGGCCGGAGCGGGCGCTGCTGGATCTCATCCTGTCGCCTCAGGGGCAGCGCACGGTCTCCGAGATGGGCTTCGTGGCGCTGTCGGAGGAGCACCTGGCCGCCCAGCGTGAGCTGCTGGGCCTCGACGCTACGCTGCCCTGAGCGCGTGTCACGAAACTGTCATCAAGCCGCTATAGGCTGCCGATCATGATAGAGCCCCAAAATCTCGTTTCCGCCCCCCGCTCGCCCTGGCGCCGACGTTTCGATCGACTGGCCACGGGGCTCATCGCGGCGGGCGGTATCGGCGTGATCGTGGCGGTCATGGCGATCGGGGCTTTCCTCGTCGTCGAGGTGTTGCCTGCCCTGTTCGGTGGCCGGCTGGAGATGGAACGCGTGCGGCTCGCGCTGACGCCGATGGCCTGGGGGACGCTGAAGGCGGCCCTGTGGGCGATGATCTTTGCCGTGCCGCTGGCACTGGGGGCCGCCATTCACTCGGCGCTGTTCATGACCCAGCGCTTGCGCAGCCGCATGAAGCCGACCCTGGAAATGATGGAGGCCATGCCGGGTGTGGTGGTCGGCTTCGTGGCCGGGCTGGTCATGGCCCCCTGGATCGAGCGTCATCTGGCCGGTGTCCTGACGCTAATGCTGGTGTTGCCCCTGGGGGTGCTGCTGGCGGCGGGCCTCTGGCGCCGCTTGCCGTCGGGCTGGCGGCGCCGGCTGTCGCTGGCACGCGCCGGGCTGTGGCTCGTTCCCTGGCTGCTGCTGCTGGCGCTGGCGACCTTTGCGCTTGCACCCTGGCTCGAGGGGCTGCTGTTCGGCGGCGACCTGCGGGTGTGGCTGGATCGTGAACTGGGGCTCGACTACGCCACGCGCAATGCCATGATCGTGGGCGTGGCCATGGGGTTTGCCGTCATGCCCAGTATCTATGCCCTGGCCGAGGATGCGCTCTCCGGCGTACCGAGCCGACTCGGCGAGGGCGCCCACGCGCTGGGTGCCACGCGCTGGCAGACGCTGCGGCGGGTGGTGCTGCCGGCGGCGTCACCGGGTATCTTCGCCGCCGTGATGATCGGTACCGGGCGCGCCGTGGGCGAGACCATGATCGTGCTGATGGCCAGCGGCAATGCCTCCTTGATGAGTTTGAGCCCGTTCGAGGGCATGCGCAGCATGGCGGCCGGCATCGCCGTCGAACTGCCCGAGGCCGTGCCGGGCAGCGAGGCCTATGTGCTGCTGATGCTGGCGGCCCTGCTGCTGTTTCTGTTCACCTTCCTGGTCAACACCTTGGCCGAGATGGTGCGTAGCCGCCTGAGACGGCGATATCGCTGGCTGGGTGGTGCGGCATGAGTCGACGTCTGCCGCGTACCGAGGGCCCCTGGGCCTGGCTGGCCGCCGGCAGCGTGGCGCTGTCGCTGCTGATGCTGGGCGGTTTGCTGCTACTGCTGGCGGTGCGCGGCCTCGGGCACTTTTGGCCCGCCTCGGTGACACTCGTCGAGCTGGAGGATGGCCGTCTGCTGGCGGGGCAGGCAGTGCGCGAGCTGCCGCTGAAACATCGGGCCGGACGCGAGCGGCTCTACTTCACCGGCAACCGCGACCTGGACGGCCATGTCTGGCACTGGCTGCCGGTGGACACCATCGTGGCCAGCGAGCGGCCAGCCGAACTGGTGGTACTGGAGCGCAGGCGGCACGGCGCCTTCATCGGCCGTCTGCTGGCGGTGGGGGAGTCCGATGCGCTGCTGTCGGCGCAGTCCCGGGAAGCGGCCTGGACCGGGTTAGAGGCGCGTTTGGCGGAGCTCGAGGCGCTGCGTGACGAGCATGACCGGCTGCGCCGCGACGTGCTGCGACCGCTGATTCGACGTCTGGATGCCCGCCCGGACGACACGGCAGCCCGCCAGGCGCTGGCCGAGGCCAATGCGCGAGTGCGTGAGCTGCAGCAGGCCATGGGCGGGCAGGCGGCGCTGCTCGAAAGCGTCGATGGGCGTCGCCTTGTTCAGCCCCTCGATGAAGTGCTGCGCGCCTGGCAGCCCAACGCCATGTCGCTTGGCGAGAAAGGCGGGGCCTGGGCGCGGGGGGTATGGCGCTTTCTGTCCGAAGGACCGCGGGATGGCAACACCGCGGGAGGGGTATGGCCGGCGATCTTCGGCACCGTGCTGATGGTGCTGCTTATGTCGCTGCTGGTGACGCCCTTCGGCGTGCTGGCCGCGGTCTATCTCAACGAGGTGGCTCACCAGGGGCGGTTGACGAATCTGGTGCGCATTGCGGTGCGTAACCTGGCCGGGGTGCCTTCCATCGTCTACGGCGTATTCGGGCTGGGGGTCTTCGTCTACGGCATTGGCGGTACCCTGGACGACTGGTTCTTCAGCGATGCCCTGCCGTCACCCACCTTCGGTACCGGCGGGCTGCTGTGGGCCTCGCTGACGCTGGCGCTGTTGACCCTGCCGGTGGTGATCGTGGCCACCGAAGAGGGCCTGGCGCGGATTCCGGTGCAGCAGCGTGAAGGCGCCCTGGCGCTGGGGGCCACACGGCTGGAAACCCTGACCCGAGTGGTGCTGCCCATGGCGGTGCCGGCCATGCTCACCGGGGTGATTCTGGCCGTGGCCCGCGCCGCCGGCGAAGTAGCACCGCTGATGCTGGTTGGGGTGGCCAAGCTGGCGCCGCAGATCCCGGTGGACGGCGAGTTTCCTTTCCTCCATCTTGATCGAAAGTTCATGCATCTCGGCTATCACATCTTCGATACGGCCTTTCACGGCAACGACGTCCAGGCGGCGCTGCCGCTGGTCTACGCCACGGCGCTGCTGCTGGTCATGGTGATCCTGGTGCTTAACCTGACTGCCATATTTCTGCGGCATTATTTTCGTTCACGCCATGGCGTGCAGCCGCGCCCATGAGGAGAAAACGCCCACCGATGACACTATTGTCACGCTTCCAGCCGTCCGCCCCGGGCTCGATCATCGACTTCGATCCCACCGCCAGCTGCTTCGAGATCGAAGGGGTGAGTCTGGCTTACGGCGGCAAACCGGCCCTGCGCGACATCACCCTGCGCGTGCCGCGGCATCGGGTTACGGCGTTCATCGGGCCTTCCGGCTGTGGGAAATCGACGCTGCTGCGGCTGCTGAACCGGCTGCATGACCTCAACGAGGAGGTCGGTCACAGCGGCCGGATTCTGCTCGAAGGCGAAGACATCCACGCCCCCGAGGTGGCCGTGGATGAGCTGCGGCGGCGAGTCGGCATGGTGTTTCAGGTGCCTAACCCGTTCCCCATGTCGATCTACGAAAACGTGGCCTTCGGCCTGCGTCTGCAGGGCGGGCTGACGCGTCGGCGTATGGACGACCTCGTCGAATGGGCGCTGCAGTCGGCAGCGCTGTGGGATGAGGTGAAGGATCGGCTGCGAGCATCGGCCTGGTCGCTGTCCGGCGGCCAGCAGCAGAGGTTGGTGATCGCCCGCTCGCTGGCGGTACGCCCCGAGGTGCTGCTGCTCGACGAGCCGGCCTCGGCACTGGATCCGATCTCCACGCTGAAGATCGAGGAGCTGATCCGCAGTCTAAAGTCGCAGCTCACGCTGATCCTGGTCACCCACAACATGCAGCAGGCGGCGCGGGTCTCCGACTACACCGCCTTCCTGCAGGATGGCCAACTGGTGGAGTACGCCCCCACCGATACCCTGTTCACCAACCCCAGTCTGCGCAGTACAGAGAACTACATCACCGGCCGTATGGCCTGATCCAGGCCGCCCGAGGAGAAGCACCATGGACATCACCAGCGATACCCACAGTCAGCATATTTCCCGCCAGTTCAACCAGGAGCTGGAAGCCCTCAAGACCCAATTGATGACCATGGGCGGGCTGGTCGAGCAGCAGGTCCAGGAGGCGATCCAGGCACTGCTCGAGGGCGACAGTCGTCTGGCCGAGAAGGTGCGCGACCGCGACCGCGACGTCAACGCCATGCAGCTCAAGATCGACGACGAGTGCACGCGGGTGCTGGCACGGCGTCAGCCGGCCGCCTCCGATCTGCGGCTGGTGCTGGCGGTGATCCGCGCCACGGCGGATCTCGAGCGCATCGGCGACGAGGCGAGCAAGATCGCGCGCAACGCCCTGACCCTGATCGACAACGGCAACAACGTGCGCGGCCTGGTAGAGGTGCGCCACATCAGCGAGCACGTGCGCGGTATGCTGCGCGACGCGCTGACCGCCTTCGCCCGCTTCGATACCGAGCTGGCACTGCGTGTGGTGCATGAAGACGAGTCGGTGGACGACGAGTACGGCAGCGCCATGCGCTCGCTGATGACCTTCATGATGGAGGACAGCCGCGCCATCGGCCCGGTGCTCAACGTGATGTGGATCCTGCGTGCCTTGGAGCGGGTCGGCGACCATGCCGACAATCTGGCCGAGTACGTCATCTATCTGGTCAAGGGGCTCGACATCCGCCACATGGACCCGGACAAGATCGACGAGGATGCGCTCAAGCGCAAGGGCTGAGGTTCATGCTGGACGCCTTCACGGCACTCAATCGCGGGACGCGACTGGTCTACGGTCGCGGCCTGCGCCGCTACGTCTATGCGCCGATCGCCGTCAACCTGACGGTGTATGCAGCCATGCTCTACTTCGTGGTGACCCGCTTCGGCGGTTGGCTGGAGGCGTGGATGGCCATGGTGCCGGCCTGGCTCGGCTGGCTGGAGTGGTTGCTCTGGCCGCTGTTCGTGCTGAGCCTGGTGCTGATCGTGTTCTTCACCTTCACCCTGGTGACCCATCTGATCGCCGCCCCTTTCTACGGCTTTCTGGCGGCCAAGGTGGAGGTTCGGGCCACCGGTCGACCGCCGCTGGATGACCGTGGCCTGGCGCGCACCGCGGTGGACGCCCTGGGCCGCGAGCTGGTCAAGCTGGGCTACATCCTGCCGCGGGCGCTGGCGCTGTTCGTGATCAGCTGGATACCCGCGCTGAACGTGTTCGCCCCCCTGCTCTGGGCCCTGTTCTCGGCCTGGATGATGGCGATCACCTACCTCGACTACCCCATGGACAACAACAAGGTGACCTTCGCCGACATGCGCCGCCGCCTCAGCGCGCACTCCTGGCAGACCCTAACCTTCGGCGGCTGGGTGACGCTGATCACCTGGATTCCGCTGGCCAACCTCTTCCTGCTGCCCGGTGCCGTGGCCGGCGCCGTGCTGATGTGGGACCGCCACTATCGCGGCGAGGGGGATGTCGCCGCCACCTGAGACGCATCCTGGGGCGGTGCCGCGAGGATCAAGCACCTGTCATTCGATCAGCTGCTGCTTCGGCCGCCACCAGCCGCTCGGCGGGGAAGACGCAGCGGAACAGCGCGCCCTGGCCGGGGCGGGATTCGATCTCCAGGTAGGCGTCGTGGCGCAGCAGCACGTGCTTGACGATGGCCAGCCCCAGACCGGTGCCGCCGGTCTCGCTGCTGCGGCCCTTGTCGACCCGGTAGAAGCGTTCGGTCAGGCGCGGGATGTGCACGGAATCGATGCCTTCGCCGTTGTCTTGCACCTCGAGGCACGCGCCCTTGGGGTGTGCCTTCCAGCGCAGCACGACCTGACTGCCCTCCGGGGTATAGCGCACCGCGTTGAAGGCCAGGTTGGACAGGGCGCTGTGGATCTCGGTATCGCTGCCGACCAGGCGGCGAGCCTCCTCCAGCTCGACGCGCACCTGCTGGCGGCTCGCCGCCAGCGCCTGGGCGTCGCGGCGTACCTCCTCGAGCAGGGCGTCCATGGCCAGCGGCAGATGGTCCTCGCCGCCGCGGTCGATCTCCAGGCGTGACAGCAGCAACAGGTCGTTGACCAGATTCTGCATGCGGTTGGTCTGCTCCTGCATGCGGGTCAGCCCCTGTGCCAGCCGCGGCGGCAGCTGCTCGGCGTAGGTGGCATAGGTCTCGAGATAGCCTGCCAGCACCGTCAGCGGGGTTCTCAGCTCATGGGAGACGTTGGCGACGAAGTCGCGGCGCATCTCCTCCAGGCGATGCAGGCGGGTGATGTCTCGCGCCATCACCAGGCGCTCGTCGTCGCCGTAGAGAGTGATCTGGAACTGCAGCACCATGCGTTCGTTCACCGGCGAGCTCAGCGTCAGCGGCTCGCGGTAGTCGCGGGCATTGAAATAGGTGACGAAGCGCGGGTCGCGGATCAGGTTGGTGATGTGCTGGCCGCGGTCGTGGGCGGCCTCGAGCCCCAGCATGCGCTCGGCGGCGCTGTTCCACCATTCGAGGTCGCCGTGCTGGTCGAGCATTACCACGCTGTCGCGCATCGCCTCCGAAGATTCCTGGATACGCTTGAGGGTCGTCTGCAGGCGCTGCTGGGTCTGGCGCTGACCTTTCTGGTAGCGGTACAGGCGATCGAACAGTTCGCCCCACAGGCCGGTGGCTGCGGGCGGTTCGCTGTGCGGGTTGCGCGTGAGCCAGCGACGCAGGGCGTGCAGTTGTCGCAGGTGGTAGGCCAGACGCAGGGCGAGCCCGAGGGCCAGCCCGAGTCCTGGGGCGGAAAACAGCCAGCCGACGAGGGTGCCGGCGATAGCGAGCAGGCCTAGGCGCCAGAGTTCATGGCTCCAGAGGCGCACGTCAGCCCTTGCTGGAGAAGCGGTAGCCGGTACCGCGCACGGTCTGGACCAGATGCTGATGGGCATCGCCCAATGCCTTGCGCAGGCGGCGAATGTGCACGTCCACGGTGCGCTCCTCAACATAGACGTTGCCGCCCCATACCTGATCGAGCAGCTGGCTGCGGGTATAGGCGCGCTCCTGGTGGGTCATGAAGAACTGCAGCAGGCGGTACTCGGTCGGGCCCATCTCCAGTGGTTTGCCATCGGAGCTGACCCGGTGGCTGACGGGGTCGAGCACCAGGCCGTCCACTTCCACCGGCTCCTCGACGCCCTTGGGCGTGGTCCGGCGCAGTACCGCCTTGAGCCGAGCCACCAGCTCCCGCGGCGAGAAGGGCTTGGTGATGTAGTCGTCGGCACCGGCTTCGAGACCGAGGATCTTGTTGTCCTCTTCGCTCTTGGCGGTGAGCATGATGATGGGCAGCTCGCGGGTGGCTTCCTCGCGCTTGAGCCGGCGCGCCAGCTCGATGCCGCTGGTGCCGGGCATCATCCAGTCGAGCAGCAGCAGGTCGGGTTGGTTGTCGACGATCATGGTGTGGGCGCTCTGGGCATTGGCGGCTTCCAGCACGCGATAGTCGGCCATCTCCAGCGCCACCGCGATCATCTCGCGGATTGGCGCTTCGTCATCGACGATCAAAACGGTCTTGGCGGTCATCCCGAAGCCTCGCGGTCAGTGACGGGTCGGTGACGATCTCACCATGTGATCATGACATTTGCATGACACTGCCGCCAGTGGCTTTAGACGCCGGTGATGGGCCACAGGCTCAGTGCGATGCCGGCGAATACCAGCAGGCCTGACCAGTGGTTGTTGAGGAAGGCCTGAAAGCAGCGCTCACGCTCGCGGCCGCGAATCAGGAGTTGCTGGTGCAGGAAGGTGGCGGCCATGCCGGCCAGGCCCAGCCAGAAGAACACGCCGAGGCCCAGACGTAGCCCGGCCCAACCCAGCAGGCCCAGGGTGATCAGCTGCAGCAGGCCGATCATGACGCGGTCGGCGCGGCCGAACAGCACCGCGGTGGACTTGATGCCGATCCTCAGATCGTCGTCGCGGTCGACCATGGCGTATTCGGTGTCGTAGGCCACCGTCCAGGCCAGGTTGGCGGCGAACAGCAGCCAGGCTTCCAGGGGTACGTGGCCCAGCACCGCGCCGAAGGCCATGGGAATGGCCCAGGAGAACGCCGCACCGAGGAACAGCTGGGGCAGGTGGGTATAGCGCTTCATGAATGGATATATGAAGGCCAGCGCCACGCCCACCAGCGACAGCATCACGGTGAACAGGTTGGTGAAGAGCACCAGCACGAAGGCCGAGGCGACCAGGCCGGCGAACAGGCCCTTGGCCTCGCGCTCGCTGATGCGTCCGGTGGCCAGGGGGCGGTCCTTGGTGCGCTTGACGTGACCGTCGAAGTGGCGGTCGGCGTAGTCGTTGATCACGCAGCCTGCGGCGCGCATCAGGTAGACCCCGGCAACGAAGATCAGGAGTAGATGCCGCTCGGGCAGCCCTTGGGCGGCCACCCACAGCGCCCACAGCGTGGGCCACATCAGCAGCCAGGTGCCGATGGGGCGGTCCAGCCGCATCAGGTGCAGGAAATCGGGCAGGCGGGCCAGCCCCTTGGGGCGCATCAGGGAGCGATCCATCGGTATCTCCTCATTCGATGCCGATCATCCTAGCGTGTCGGCAGTTGCAGTTCATCCGCCATGGCGTCGAGAAAGAACTCCTGCACCAACACCGCGAAGCGGCGGTGACGAAACACCGAGCGACGCCCCCAGGGGCCGGGCAGCGGGTGAAAGGGGGCCGGCGCGGCAGTGACCTCGATGGGGCCGCGCTCGAGGTCTCGCGATAT
>NZ_BAEU01000019.1:0-40764 GCF_000246875.1 Halomonas sp. KM-1 | reverse complement strand
AGCGCTCCGCCGGTGCCGGGGCGAACTGCCAGCTCGCCACCAGCCCGATCAGCAGCAGATGCAGCAGCAGCGCGACCGACAGCGCCAGCCAGCGGCGATAGGGCCGCGTGACCGGGGCATAGTGAATCGGGTCGCTGATCGGGGCCACCATGGGTGGGCTGGGTCCTCCGGTATTTCGCTCGTCGCTTCGTTCAGCGCTGGGCCAGGCGTCGCTCGATGGCGTCCATCAGCAGGCCGGCGATATCGGTCCCGCGCTGGTCGTCGATCTCGCGCACGCAGGTGGGGCTCGTCACGTTGATCTCGGTGATGTAATCGCCGATCACGTCGAGGCCGACGAACATCAGCCCCTTCTCGCGAATCATCGGCTGCACCTGCTCGATCAGCCAGTGATCGCGGGCGGTCAGCTCGCGGCTGACTCCGGTACCGCCGGCCGCCAGGTTGCCGCGGGTCTCGCCGGCCATGGGCACCCGGGCCAGGCCGTAGGGCACCGGCTCGCCGTCCACCAGCAGAATGCGCGTGTCGCCATCCTTGATCTCGGGGATATAGCGCTGGGCCATGATCTGGCGCTGGCCACGTTCTGTGAGCGTCTCGATGATGGCGCCCAGATTGCGCCCCTCGGGCTGCACGTGGAAGATCCCGCTGCCGCCCATGCCGTCCAACGGCTTGAAGATCACGTCACGGTGCTCGGCGTGGAAGGCGCGCAGTACCGCTTCGCTGCACGACACCACGGTGGGCGTGCAGCACTGCGGGAACTGCTGGGCGAACAGCTTCTCGTTGCACTCCAGCAGCGCCCGTGTGGGGTTGACCACCAGCACGCCCTCGCGTTCCGCAAAGCCCAGCAGGTGCACGGCATTGAGAAAGTGTGCGTCGACCGGCGGGTCCTTGCGCATCAGGATTACGTCGAGTTCGGCCAGCGGGCGCTCCTCCGGAGCCCCCAGAGCATACCAGTCGTCCGGATTGCGGAAGGCAGCGAGGTCGCGCATACGCGCGTGGGCGCGGCCATCGCGCAGGTAGAGGTCCTCCTGCTCCATGTAGTGCAGCGACCAGCCACGCTGCTGGGCCGCCCACAGCATGGCCAGGGTGGTGTCTTTCTTGTAGGTGAGATGGGCGATGGAGTCCATCACCACCCCCACCCGCAGGGATCGTGCGCTCGTCTGTCGGCTCATCGGCAGCGTTCCATCATGACCGGGGAAATGAGCGCAGTATGACGCAGGCTTCCCGGCAACACCAAGGCGGCTTGACACGGCACGGCGGCGCCTCTATTTTTAGTTTCAAATGAAACTAAAAATAGCAGAACAGGCCCTGACGCTCCCCAGCCCACCACCGCGAGCCCCGTCATGATCCAGATCCAGCAGATTCACCACGTCGCCTATCGCTGCCGCGACGCCAAGGAAACCGTCGAGTGGTACCAGGACAAGCTCGACATGGAGTTCCTGGTCGCCATCGCCGAGGACCGCGTGCCCTCCACCAAGGCGCCCGACCCCTACATGCACCTGTTCCTGGATGCCGGCAACGGCAACATCCTGGCCTTCTTCGAGCTGCCCAACTCCCCCGAGATGGGCCGCGACCCCAACACCCCAGAGTGGGTGCAGCACATCGCCTTCCGCGTGGCCGACGAAGCGGCTCTGCTGTCAGCCAAGGAGCAACTGGAGAGCAAGGGAGTGGAGGTGGTCGGCCCTACCGAACACGGCATCATCCGCTCGATCTACTTCTTCGACCCCAACGGCCATCGCCTGGAGCTGACCTACGTGAAGGGCACGCCGGAGCAGATGCGTCAGCTCAAGGAGGTGGCACCGGCAATGATCGAGGAGTGGTCGAAGACCAAGCGCGCACCCAAGCACGCCGCCTGGCTGCACGAGGAGGAGTTCAAGGCGCTCGACTGAGCGCCTCATTCAAGCCGAACTCAGGTCGGATCTGCCGTGGCCCCCGGCACCAGGCGGATGCCGTGGGCCTCGATGACGATCAGGCGCTGCTTGTAGAGCCGCCCGATGGCCTGCTTGAAGGCGTTCTTGCTCACCCCCAGGCGAGCCTTGATCACGGCGGCATCGCTGCTGTCGGAGAGCGGCAGATAGCCGCCGCTCTCGCGCAGCGCCTTGAGTATCTGTTCGCCCACCACGTCGAGGCGCGCTGGCCCCGGCGGCAGCAGCGAGAGGTCCAGGCGCCCATCGTCGCGCACCCGTTTGACGTAGCCCTGGGTGCGCTGCCCACGCCGCAGCGGCCGGGTGACGTCGTCGCGATAGAGCAGCCCCCAGTAACGGTGGTTGACCACCACCTTGTAGCCGAGATCAGTGGCGTCGGCGACGATCAGCTCGACCTCCTCGCCCGGCGCCAACCCCGTCGCCTCGTCCTGCACGAAGCGGTCGAGCTTCTGCGAAGCCACCGGCCGCCCCTGCTGATCCTCGTACAGCCGCACCAGCACCCGCTTGCCCGGCGTGGGTCGGAAGCGCTGCTCGCCGAAGGGCAGCAGCACGTCGCGCGGGTGCCCCCAGTCGAGAAAGGCGCCGGTCTCGTTGACCGTGACCACCTCCAGATAGGCCACCTCGCCGAGCTGAGCCTTGGGCACGCG
The DNA here is from genome assembly GCF_000246875.1 of Halomonas sp. KM-1. Classification (NCBI taxonomy): domain Bacteria; kingdom Pseudomonadati; phylum Pseudomonadota; class Gammaproteobacteria; order Oceanospirillales; family Halomonadaceae; genus Halomonas; species Halomonas sp. KM-1. The sequence continues at coordinate 38,198 of NZ_BAEU01000019.1, read as the reverse complement.
TGAGGCGCGTTCCCGCGAGCCGGACGCGGGGGGCCGAGAAGAGGTCGGGCGACCCTGGCGGCGATCGTTGGAGGAAGAGGCCATGCACAGCTCCACAGGTGGGTAGGGAGCCATTATGGCAAATACGAGGAAAAAAGGCGGCCCGCAGGCCGCCACAGGTTTCAGAGAAATAGGTGCAACGCAGCGATTCGCTCGCGTAGGTATTTGTTACATTTCGCGCTTGCCTTCGACCAGGCGGCTTACTCTCCAGGGGTTGCCGTCGCGCAGCGGCTCGGGCAAGAGTCCCTGCGGCAGCGCCTGGTAGCACACCGGGCGCAGGAAGCGGTGAATCGCTGCGCTGCCCACCGAGGTGGTGCGTGCGTCCGAGGTGGCCGGGAAGGGCCCGCCGTGAACCATGGAGTGACACACCTCGACCCCGGTGGGCCAGCCGTTGGCGAGGATGCGCCCCGCCTTGCGTTCGAGGATCGGCAGCAGCTGTTTGGCCGCGTCCAGGTCGCCGTCGTCCATCTGCAGGGTGGCGGTGAGCTGGCCTTCCAGGTGGGCCGCGACGCGTTGCATCTCGCTGACGTCGGTACACTCGATTACCAGCGAGGTGGCGCCGAACACTTCTTCCTGCAGCTCGGGTTCATTGAGGAAGTCAGCCGCCGTGGTGACGTAAAGCCCCGCCTGACAGGCATGGGCGGTTTCGCCCACCTGGCCGCGCGCCGCTTCGCGTACCTTGCCGTTGGAGGCGAGCCGGCCCACCCCCTGCTCATACGCCGAGTGGATGCCCGGGGTGAGCATGGTCTGACCGGCGCTCTGTTTGACGGCGGCGCTTGCGGCCTCGACGAAGGCGGCCAGCTCGGGCCCCTTCACGCCGATCACCAGCCCGGGGTTGGTGCAGAACTGGCCGGCGCCCATGTTGAGCGAGGCGACGAAGCCTTCGGCGAGCTGGGCACCGCGTGCCTTGAGCGCCTCGGGCAGCAGGAACACCGGGTTGATCGAACTCATCTCGGCGTAGACCGGGATCGGCTGGGGGCGAGACTGGGCGGTCGTCATCAAGGCGGTACCGCCGGCGCGGGAGCCGGTGAAGCCGACGGCTTGAATGCGTGGGTCGGCCACCAGGGCCTGGCCCACCTCGCGGCCCGAGCCGAACAGCAGCGAGAACACCCCTTCCGGTAGCCCGCTCTTCTCCACCGCCCGCTGCACGGCGCGGCCCACCAGCTCGGAAGTGCCGGGGTGGGCGGAGTGCGCCTTGACGATCACCGGGCAGCCGGCGGCCAGCGCCGAGGCGGTATCGCCGCCGGCCACGGAAAAGGCCAGCGGGAAGTTCGAGGCGCCGAACACGGCGACGGGGCCGAGTGGAATATGGCGCTGGCGCAAGTCGGCGCGGGGCAGCGGCTCACGCTCCGGCAGTGCCGGATCGAGGCGCAGGTCGAGCCACTCGCCGGCGCGTACCACCGACGCGAACAGGCGCAGCTGGCCGCAGGTACGGCCGCGCTCGCCCTCGAGGCGGGCGCGGGGCAGGCCGGTCTCGTCCATGGCGCGCTCGATCAGTTCGTCGCCGATGGCCTCGATCTCGCCGGCCACGCTTTCGAGGAACGCCGTACGCGCGTCGAGGGTGGTCTCGCGATAGACGCCGAAGGCCTCTTCGGCCAAGGCACAGGCGCGCGCCACCTCGGCCTGGCTGCCACCGGCGTAGGCAGGCGCCAGCCGCTCGCCGGTGGCGGGGTCGACGGCATGAATGGGCGTGGAACTGCCGCTGATGGCTTCACGGCCGATCAGCATCTTGCCTAGCAGGGTCATGTTGGCTCCTGTCTTCCGGTATGGCGTGGCCAGGAGAGCCACATTTCAGGCTTCCTGGTATTTGGCGTACATGGTCCGCGCGCGGTTGAGATGCTGGTACATCATCTCGCGCGCAGCTTCGGAGTCACGGGCCAGAATGGCCTCGAGGATATAGGTGTGCTCTTCCTCCACCCGGGCCAGGTACTTGTCGGTGGCCGCGGTGTTGATCTCGATGCTCATCAGCTTGGCGCGGGGAATGGCGCCCTGGCTGAGCTGCTCGTAGAAGACCTTGAAGAAGGGATTCTTGGTGGCGGCAGCAATTGCATAGTGGAACTCGTAGTCTTCGACCCGGGCCTGGGACTTGGCCGCACGCGCCTCGAGGAAGGCCGCATGCTTCTCCTCGAGAGTGCGCCGATCCTCCTCGTCATGCCGCTCGGCCGCCAGGGCAGCCGCCGCCGGCTCCAGATTGAGCCGCAGCTCGAGCACATGGAGGATGTCTTCCACGGTGGTCGGGCTGATGCGTTTCGCCGGCATCGCCTCGACGGTGGTCGAGCGCAGCACGGTGGTGCCGACGCCGCGGCGCGTCTCCACCAGTCCCAGCGACTTGAGGTGGGTGATGGCCTCGCGGATCACCGTACGGCTGACGCCGAAGGCGTCGCATAGCCCATTTTCGGTGGGCAGCTTCTCGCCCACGCCGATGCCGCCATTGACGATCAACGCCTCGAGCTGGTCGGCGACATGCAGGGAGAGGCTGCCTTCGCGTGAAAGCTTCTGAACTTTCAGTTGCTTGAAGTCGGCCGTGCTATCGGTTTTACCTGCCATATCGCCATCCATCGGTCATTGTTCGTGGTAAGGGTGGGGCTCGGCACCGGAGCGCTGTCCCTCAATCGTCGGGGTGCCCGGAGCTGGCAAAGGATCCACCCTGGTAGATGACGGCCGGATCCGTGGGATCGAGGTTCGCGTCGAGCGCTTCCAGCTCCTCGCGCCAGGGCGCCGAGCTGTCCTTCGGCACCCAGCCGAGAAAGGCGGCCTGGCTGTTGTCCCACCAGCGTTCGGCGTTGTTCGAGAAGCCGTAGACCACCGTGCAGCCCAGGCGTGGGGTGACGATGGCGCGCTGCACCAGGCCGATGAAATCCCCAGCGCTGAGCCAGATCGCCAGTTTGCGCGTGTCGGTGGGCTTGGGGTGGCACCAGCCGATGCGCACGCTGAGCGTCTCGACGCCGAACTTGTCATGATACAGGCTGGCCAGGTCTTCGCCGAAACACTTGGTCACGCCGTAGAGCGAGTCGGGCCGATGCGGCACCGTGGTGTCGATGCGCTGCGCGCGCTCGTAGTAGCCGGTGGTGTGGTTGGAGCTGGCGAAGATCACCCGCGGCTTGCCGTGCCGGCGCACCGCCTCGTAGAGGTTGTAAGTACCGACGATATTGGCCTGCAGTAGGCTCGCCCAGGGTTTCTCCACCGAGACGCCGCCCAGGTGGATGATGGCGTCGCAGCCCTGAACCAGCTCACCCACAGCCTCGGCATCGGCGAGATCGCACGGCACGAGCTCTTCGTGGCTGGCCGCCTCGCCCAGGTCGGCAATGTCCGACAGCCGCACCGTGCGCGCCAGCTGCGCCAGGTGGGGCCGGATGAGGCGGCCCATGCCGCCGCCGGCCCCCGTTACCAATAGACGCTCGATCATGGGTTGTCTCCTTCAACGGGAAGAGGTGGGAAGCCGTAGAGGGCGGCCGGGTTGTCGACGAGAATGCGGCGGCGGGCCTCGGGCCCGGCCCAGCCGAGCAGCACGTCGAGCTGCTCGGCATCATCGGGATAGCGCTCGCGCGGCACGCCGACATGGGGCCAGTTCGAGCCCCAGATCACCCGCTCGGGGGCATGGGCGACGACACGCCAGGCGATGGCGCCCACGTCCTCGTAGCGCGGCCCCCCGACTGCGCTGGTCTCGTAGCCGCCACACAGCTTGAACCAGGCGTTGCCGCGATCGAGCAGCCGCAGGATGGCGTCGACCCGGCGATCGTCCGCCGGCACCGGGGGCATGAACTTGCCGATGTGATCGATGATGTAGTCGCCTTCGAGGCGCTGCAGGCCGTCGAGATAATCGTCCAGGTGCTGGCCGTTGAACTGCACCATCAGGTGCCAGCCCAGCGGGCGCACCAGGCGTTCGACCGCGGGCATGTCGGCGTGGGTCACGGCGCCACAGGGCAGGTTCATGATGCGCGCGCCGCGCACGCCTTTGGCATGCCAGTCGCGCAGCGTCGCCTCTGCGGTGCCGGGGGCCACCGCCGCCACCCCGCGGGCCGCTTCGCTGCCCAGTTGGTCGAGGGCTTCGAGCAGCGCACCGTTGTCGAGCTGGTAGGCGTTGGATTGGGTGACCACCACCCGCTCCAGTCCCAGGCGCGCCTGCACCCGGCGGTAATCCTCGACCGTCGCCAGCTCGGCGATGCCGGGTCCGCCGGGCTGGGCCGCGAAGCCCGGCAGGTAGAGGTGCATGTGGCAGTCGGTGGCGCCCGGCGGCGCCACCAGCCGCGGCGGCGGGCCATCCAGCGGCCGGGTATTGGTGGGTATCGCGCTCACGGGGTCATGCCTCTACCAGGGCGAAGCGGGCGAGCGCCTCGCGGTCGATCTCGATGCCGAGCCCGGGCCCGTCCGGTATCGCCACCACGCCGCGGTCGTGCTCGATAGGGACGGTCACTACCGCCTGGCGGAAGGGGTTCTCGGTGCGGTCGAACTCGAGGATCGGCTCGATCGGGTCGCGCCGCGGTGGGTTGGGCAGCAGCGCGGCCATGAACTGCAGGCTGGCGGCCAGGCACACCGCGGTACCCCACACGTGCGGCACCAGGCGCACGCCGTGCAGCGCCGCCATGTCCGCCACCCGGCGGATCTCGGTGAAGCCGCCGACGCCGCAGATGTCGGGCTGGATGATGTCCACGGCGCGGGTCGCCAGCGGTTCGTGCATGGCATAGCGGCCGTGCCAGGTCTCGCCGCCGGCCACCGGGATCGGCTGGTCGGCACGCACCGCGCGATAGGCCGAGACGTGCTCGGGCAGCACCGGCTCCTCGAACCAGTCGATGCCGAATTTCGCCGCCCGCCGGCCCACCTCGACGGCTTCCAGGTAGTCGTAGCCGTGATTGGCGTCGATCATCAGGCGCATGTCGGGGCCGATCGACTCGCGTACCGCCTCGATGACGCGCAGATCCTCCTCGACGCCGAAGCCGATCTTGATCTTCACCGCATGGAAGCCCTCGCGACGGTAGCCTGCCACCTCGCGGGCGTTGTCCTCGACCCGGTCCACCCCCGCACGGCGGAACGAGCCGGTGGCGTAGGCCCGCACGCTGTCGCGGAAGCGGCCACCGAGCAGGGTCGAGACCGACACGCCGAAGCGCTTGCCCTTGATGTCCCACAGGGCGATGTCGATGCCGCTCAGGGCGGTCACGGTCAGGCCGCGCTGGCCCTGGTCGCGCAGTCGGTTGTAGAGCGTGAGCCAGAGCCGCTCGGTCTGCAGCGGGTCCTGGCCGATCAGCGCGGCACCGTAGGCCTTGACCACCGCCGCATTGGGCTGGGCCGGCCCCAGGCACTCGCCCCAGCCAATGGTGCCGTCGTCGCAGACGATCTCGACCAGGCAGTGCTGGCGCCGGGCGAAGTGCATCGAAGCGCTCTCGAAGGTGGTGTCGAGCACGTGGTCGAGGATATGAGTGTGTACGGCTGCAATTTTCATCATCGAGTCCGTTACGGTTCGGTCGAAAGGGGGCTCAGCGGAACAGCGCCGGCAGCGACAGCGAGACGGCCGGCACGTAGGTCACCAGCATCAGAGCGACGAACAGCGCCAGGTAGAAGGGCCAGATGGTGCGCACGGCCTCTTCGATCTTGATCTTGCCGATCACGCAGCCGACGAACAGACAGGCTCCCACCGGCGGCGTGCACAGCCCCAGCCCCAGATTCATCATCATGATGATGCCGAACTGGATCGGATCCATGCCGAACTGCATCGCCACCGGCAGGAAGATCGGCGTACAGATCAGGATCAGCGCCGCCATGTCCATGATCATGCCGAGCACCAGCAGCAGCAGGTTGAGCAGCAGGAAAATGAGGATGGGCTTGTCGGTGAGCCCCATCAGCACGTCGGTCAGCAGCAGCGGCACGTTGTAGAGCGCCAGTAGATAGGAGAACGCCGAGGCGCAGCCGACCAGGATCATCACCAGCGCGGTGGTCTTCACCGACTGCAGCACCGCGGCCTTGAACGAGGCCCAGCGCAGCTCGCGGTAGACCAGTGCGGTGACGACGACGGCATAGATGGCACCGAAGGCCCCGGATTCGGTCACGGTGAGAATGCCCGACAGCACCCCGCCGACGATGATCACCGCCGTGAGCAGCCCCGGCAGGGCCGCGGCCAGGCTGATGATCAGCACGTCCCAGCCGGGAAAGGTCTCGCCCTGGTAGCCGCGCTTCACCGCCACCAGGTAGGCCGCCACGGCCAGCGTCAGGCACATCAGGATGCCCGGCACGATGCCGGCGATGAACAGCTGGGTGACCGAGATGCCGCCACCGGCCGCCACGGCATAGAGAATCATGTTGTGGCTGGGCGGGATCACCACCCCGGCAACCGAGGAGGTCACCGTGACGTTGACCGCGTAGTCGGCGTCGTAGCCCTTCTCCTTCATCACCGGCACCAGGATCGAGCCGAGCGCCGAGGTGTCAGCCACCGCCGAGCCCGAGATGCCGCCGAACAGCATCGAGGAGCTGACGTTGACGATGCCCAGGCCGCCGCGCATCCTGCCCACCGCGGCGGAGGCCAGGCGCACCAGCCGGGCGGAGATGCCGCCGTGCAGCATCAGCTCGCCGGCGAAGATGAAGAATGGAATGGCCAGCAGCGAGAACACCGAGATCCCCGAGAGGATGCGCTGGAACGCCACGAACAGCGGCAGCCCTTCGTAGAGGAAGGTGGCCACCGCGGCCAGCCCCACGGCAAAGGCCACGGGCGCGCCTGCCACCAGGCCGAGAAAGAAGACACCGAACAGAATGGCCAGGCCCATGTCAGTTACCCTCGTTGGATGCGTTATCGGTAATGCGCGACACGATGTTGGCCATGGAGAACAGTACGAGCAGCACGCCGCAGATCACCAGTGGGGCGGCCCGCCAGCTCTCGGCGAGACGGATCATCGGGATCGCCCGCTCCAGGTTGGTCATCACCAGGCCCCAGCCCTGGTAGGCCATGACGCCGCCGAAGGCGACCACGAACAGGTCGGCGACGTAGCGCAAGATCGTGCGCAAGGGTTCGGGCATGCCTTCACGCACGAAATCGATGCTCAGGTGCGAGTTGCCCCTGACACCGGCGGCAGCCCCCAGGCAGGTGATGTAGACCACCAGCAGCAGCGCGGCCTGTTCGACCCAGGTCGGTGTGTCGTTCAACACGTAGCGACCGAACACCAGCCAGCCGAAGATGGCGATCAGGAAGACGAGCATGACGCCTGCCACCACCAGGCAAAGGTTGGCCAGGCCATCCAGTATCTTGCCGGTGATTCTCTTCAGACGGGGAAGCGTCACGGCAGCCTCGACATCGACATAGGTTCTCATGGCGTAAGCCTCCTTCCCCCTCGGCGCATGGCGCCGAGGGGGCATCGCAGCGGAGCTCAGTTCGAGTTCCGGATGGCGTCGATCAGGCTCTCGAGGTCGGGATTCTCCTCGATGAACGCCGCATAGATCGGCTCCATACGCTGCTGGAAGGCAGCCTTGTCCTCCACCTCGTTGACCTGGATACCGGCATCGAGCACCACCTGACGGCTCGCCTGGGAGCCCTCGACCCAGAGTTCGCGCTGCATGGCCGAGGCCTTGATCGCCTCCTCACGCACGATCTCCTGATCCTCGGCAGAGAGCGCCTCCCAGCTCGACCGGGCGATGCACAGGCACTCGGGAATGATCAGGTGTTCCGTGAGCGAGTAGAACTCGGCGGCCTCGTAGTGGTTGCTGGAGTGGAAGGAGGGGTAGTTGTTCTCCGCGCCGTCGAGCACGCCGGTCTTCAGCGACTGATATACCTCACCATAGGCCATCGGCGTCGCGTTGCCGCCCAGCGCCTCGATCATGTCGACGTAGAGGTCGTTGTTCATGACCCGGATCTTGAGTCCCTGCACGTCCTCGGGCGTGTGGATGGGGCGCTTGGTGTTGTAGAGGCTGCGCTCGCCGGAGTCGAACCAAGAGAGTGCGACCAGGTTGCGCTCGGCCAGGGCGTCGGCGAAGCGCGCACCGATCTCGCCGTCCATCACCTCGTGCATGTGCTCGACGCCGCTGAAGATGAAGGGCAAGGAGAGTACGTTGGTCTCCTTCACGATCGGCCCCATCGGCCCCATGTTGAAGTTGGCGAAGTTGAGCACCCCGTTGCGGGTCTGCTCGATGGCATCCGGCTGATCGCCGAGCACGCCGTTGTTGTAGACCTGCGCCTTGATGCGCCCTTCGGTGCGTGCGGTGACGTTCTCGGCAAAGGCTTCCAGCGCCACGGTATTGGGATAGCCCGGCGGATGGATGTTCCAGCCGCGCCAGGTATCGGCCTGTACCGGCAGTGCCATGGCCAGCATGCCGGCGGAAACGGCAATGGCACAGAACGTCTTGTTTGTTGAGGTTGTTGTCATGACGTACTCCTCGCTGGTTTTCTAATTGTGTGGCTTCACTTGGGTTGGTTTAGCTAGGCTTGGTACTACAACTGCTGAGCGATGCCGACGAGCTTTTCCAGTCGGCTCCGCTCCTCCGGTGTGGGCATGACCAAAGGTGCCCTGACGCTTCCGGCCGGCCGTCCGATGATCTCGGCCCCGGCCTTGATCAGGCTGACGGCGTAGCCCGGTTTGCGGTCCCTGAGATCCACGAAAGGAATGAAGAAGTCGCTGGTGATGCGCTTCACGACCTCGGCATTGCCCGCGCGGAGTTCCCGGTAGAACTTCACCGCCATGTCAGGCACGAAGTTGAACACGGCGGATGAGTAGGTATTCACGCCGATGGCGAGGTAGGCCTCGGCGAAGATCTCGGCGGTGGGCACGCCGCCCACGTAGACCAGGCGATCGCCGATGGTCTTGATGATCTTGTTCAGCGCCTGGATGTCGCCCTTGCCGTCCTTGAGGCCGATCAGGTTGGGACAGCTGGCGGCCAACGCCTGTACCGAGCCGGCATCGAGCACGCCGTTGCCGCGGTTGTAGTAGATGACGTTGAGCTCGGTCGAGTCGCAGATCTCGCGGGCGTACTCGACCAGCCCCTCCTGGGGGCACTCGGTCAGGTAGGGCGGCATCAGCAGGATGCCGTCGGCGCCCGCCTCTTCGGCCGCCTTGGCAAAGGCTCTGCCACTGGCGACGCTCAGGCCCGAGCTGGCTATTACCGGCAGCCTGCCAGCGACGGTTTCCACGGCCACACGAACCACATCGCGGTACTCGTCGAGCGAGAGATTGAAGAACTCCCCCGTGCCGCCCGCGACGAACACGGCCGAGATATCGTGGCTGATGAACCACTCCAGACGACGACGGTAACTGTCTGCATCGAACCGCCCCTCCTTATCGAAGTCGGTAATGGGGAAAGACAGCAATCCATCGCCCAATGCTTCCTTTACGGCTGCTCTGGAAAACTTCACGAAGACATCCTCTTGTTCATGCGTCGGCCCGTTGGAAGGCAACCCCTGTTGTTCAGGAGACAACCTATCTCACCAGTTGTCATACATCATACAACTTAAATGGGAACGCAGAAACGCACAAGCCGCCTCTCGGCCACTAGCGACTAAAGTTCAATGCGTGTTGTGGAGTGGAGGATCAGCGCAGATCGCCGAAGCGATACTGCAACAGCGACAGCGCCACCACCGGCGCGGTTTCGGTGCGCAGAATGCGCGGACCGAGAGTGAGCGGGGCGAAGCCGGCGGCCTTGGCGCTTTCGACTTCGGCCTCGGCGAGCCCGCCTTCGGGGCCGATCAGCAGCGCGGCATCGACGGGCGTGTCGACCTGTTCGAGCGCCCTTTCCGTGCCCGGATGCAGCACCAGCCGCAGCGCCTCGTGGCGCTGGTCGAGCCATTCGGCCAGCGGCCTCGGCGGATGCACGGCGGGCACCACGGCACGACCGCACTGCTCGCAGGCGCTCACGGCCACCGCCTGCCAGTGGGCCAGCTTCTTCGCTTCGCGCTCGCCCTTGAGGCGCACGTCACCGTGCTCGGTATAGAGCGGGGTGATGGCGGCCACGCCCAGCTCGACGGCCTTCTGTACGGCGTAGTCCATGCGGTCGCCCTTGGAGATCGCCTGGCCCAGGTGCACCGCCAGCGGCGACTCTCCGCGCCCCGCCTCGACGGCCTCCACGCGGGCCACCACGCGCTTGCGCCCGGCCTCGACGAGCACCGCCCGGGCCTCCAGGCCGGCACCGTCGAACAGGCGCACCGGCGCGCCCTCACTCAGGCGCAGCACCCGAGCCAGGTGGTGTGCCGGTCCTTCGGGCAGAACGACGTCGCCGCCGACGGTAAAGTCGGCGGCGACGTGAATGCGTGGCGCTGAGGACACGGCGAGCCTGCCCTTACTGGGTGGTCTGCTCGCCCTGCTGCTGGGCCTGCTCGGCCTCGCGCTTCTTCTTCTGAGCGAAGATCGCCTCGAAGTTGACCGGCGCCAGCATCAGGGGCGGGAAACCGCCGCGGTTGACCAGATTGTCGATGCACTCGCGGGCGTAGGGGAACAGCACGTTGGGGCAGAAGGCACCCAGGGTGTGCTCGAGCTGGGCACCCTCGATGCCACTGATGCGGAACAGGCCGGCCTGCTCGATCTCGGCCAGGAAGGAGGTGGTGCCTTCCTCGCTGTGACGCACCTGAGCGGTCACCTTGATCGAGACCTCGTAGAGATCCTCGCCGACCTTGCGGCTGCTGGTGTTCAGATCCAGACCGACCTTGGGCTTGAACGGCTGCTGAAAGACCGCCGGCGAGTTGGGCGCCTCGAAGGAGATGTCCTTGACGTAGATGCGCTGCACGGCGAACTGAAGCTGCTGCTTCTGCTGGTCGGCGGCGGCCTGGTTGCCGCCGGCGGCGTTCTGGCTGTTCTCTTCGGCCATGGGAAGATTCCTTTTGCGTTCTCTTGCGTCTTGTGTGTTGGCTATTTCTTGACCATCGGCAGGCCGTCGGCCTGCCACTGCATCATGCCCCCCCTGAGCTTGAAGACCCGGGTGAAGCCGGCCTTGGCCAGCTTGGCCACGGTGATGCCGGAAGACTGACCGCTCTTGCACACCACGATGATCGGCTTGTCCTTGAGCTTTTCCAGCTCCTTCATGCGCTCGTCGACCTTGCTCTGGGGAATGTTGCGCGCCCCGGCGATATGGCCGGCCTTGAAGTCGCCCGCCTCGCGGGTATCGACCACGACGGCATCCTCACGGTTGATCAGTTGGGTCGCCTGGGTGGACGTCACGCCGCTGGCGGCACTGTTGCGGACCTCGTAGATGATCCAGGCGGTCAGCACCATGAGGAAGGCGCCCACCAGAAGCGGGTGATTCTGCACGAATTCGAACAGCTGATCGATCATGGGTCCGGCACACTCTTTGTCGGAAATAGCGAGAATATCGGTAGGGTAGGGCACCCGGAAGGCGAGAGTATACACCATGCGGCAATGCCCCGCGGCAACGCCGCCGCCAACGTGTCGGGGTCATGACGCTCGCCTGACCGTGCGTTATGATGCCGCAAGCCGACTCAAGTCGCGACCCCCGTCGTCCAGGAGCCTGTCTCGCCGCGCTCTTCACTACCTAGCCCGACCGGCGCGGACAGCCTCCCGGACGGCCCGCTGTCGCGCCCACCACGCTCAAGAGGCTCATTACCCCGATGACGACTCAGACCGCCCCACGCCCCGTTGCGCTGATCATTCTCGATGGCTACGGCCACAACCCCGACCCCACCGACAACGCCGTGGCCGCCGCGCACACGCCCAACATGGACCGTCTGTGGCAGCAGCAGCCCCACGCGCTGCTGCATACCGACGGCAAGTACGTGGGCCTGCCCGAGGGGCAGATGGGCAACTCCGAGGTGGGGCACATGAACCTGGGCGCCGGCCGGGTCGTTTATCAGGAGCTCACCCGTATCTCCAAGGCGATCGAGGATGGCGATCTCGACCTCATTCCCGCCCTGACCGACGCCATCGATGCCGCGGTGAGCGCCGGTCGCGCCGTGCACCTGCTGGGCCTGCTCTCGCCGGGCGGCGTGCACAGCCACGAGGATCACATCCTGGCCATGGCCGAGCTGGCCGCCCGCCGCGGTGCCCAGCGCATCTACGTGCACGGCTTCCTCGACGGCCGCGATACCGCGCCGCGCAGCGCCCTGGCCTCCATCGAGCGCACCAACGCGCGCCTCTCCGAGCTGGTCGGCGCCGACAACGGCTTCGTCGCCTCCATCGTCGGCCGCTACTTCGCCATGGACCGCGACAACCGCTGGGATCGCGTCGAGAAGGCCTACCGGCTGCTCACCGAGGGCGTCGGTGAATTCGAGACCTCCAGCGCCGAGCAGGGGCTGCGCGACGCCTACGAGCGCGGCGAGAACGACGAGTTCGTCTCGGCTACCGTGATCCACACCGAGCAGGGTCCGGCCAGCATCGCCGACGGCGATGCCGCCATCTTCATGAACTTCCGCGCCGACCGCGCCCGCGAGCTGACCCGTGCCTTCGTCGAGGACGGCTTCAGCGGCTTCGAGCGCCGCGTGTGCCCGCGGCTTGCCGGCGGCAGCCTGGTCACCCTGACCCAGTACGCCGCCGACATTCCCGCCCCGGCCGCCTTCCCGCCCGCGGACCTGCACAACACCCTGGGCGAAGTGATGGAGCAGCGCGGCCTGACCCAGCTGCGCATCGCCGAGACCGAGAAGTACGCCCACGTCACCTTCTTCTTCTCCGGCGGCCGCGAGGCCGAGTTCGAAGGCGAGACCCGCGTGCTGGTGCCCTCGCCCCAGGACGTCAAGACCTACGACGAGAAGCCCGAGATGAGCGCCGTGGAAGTGACCGACCGCCTGGTGGAGGCGATCGACTCGGGCCGCTACGACCTGATCGTGTGCAACTACGCCAACGGCGACATGGTCGGCCATACCGGCGACTTCGACGCCGCGGTGAAGGCCATCGAGGCGGTCGACGCCTGCGTCGGCCGGGTAGTGGAAGCCATCGAGCGCGCCGGTGGCGCCGGCCTGATCACCGCCGACCACGGCAACGCCGAGCAGATGGTCAACCCCGCCACCGGCGTGGCCCAGACCGCCCACACGACCTTCGAGGTGCCGCTGATCTACGTCGGTCCCGACGCCGTGACGCTGCTCGACGACGGCCGCCTGTGCGACATCGCGCCGACGCTGCTGACCATGATGCGCCAGCCGATTCCCGAGGAGATGAGCGGTCGGGTGCTGATCGAGCCGGCATGATCATCGTCTGCGAGCACCACCGGCCATGAGGCGAGCCCGACGGCAACCGCGACGGGCCTTGACCGCCATCCTGCTCCTGCTGTCGGGCCTGGCCTGGCTCGGGCCGGGGCTGGCCGGCGCACAGGCCCAGCCCAGCGAACGTGAGGCCCAGGAGCGTCTCGACGCCATCGGCAGCGAGATCCAGGCGCTAAGTCGGCGCCTGGGCCAGACCCGTGAGGCCCAGGACGAGGCCAGCCGCGAATTGCGCCAGGTGGAGACGGCGCTCGGCGAGACCCACCGCCGGCTGGACGGCATCCAGGCCGACCGTCGCAGCCTCGCCGACGAGCTTGCCGCGCTGGAGTCCGCCCGCGACGAGCTGCAAGTCGAGCGGGCCGAACAGGTCGAGATGCTCAATGCCCAGCTCGATGCCCTCTATCGCCTGGGGCTCACACCGCAGCTGAAACTGCTGCTCAACCAGGATGATCCGGCCCGCCTCGACCGCCTGCAGACCTACCTCAACCATCTGGCCCGGGCGCGCAACGAGCGCCTCGACGAGATCGCCCGCCTCGATGCCGAACTGGCCGAGAACCGACGCGAGCGGGAGGCCCGCGGTCGGCAGCTCGACGCCCTGGCCGACGAGCTGGAAACCCGCAGCAGCGAGCTGGCCGAGCGCATGGCAGATCGTGAGCGTCTGGTGGCGGAGTTGGGCGAGCGCTACAGCGACGAGCAGTCGCGCATGGCACGCCTCGACCGTGACCGCGGCGAGGCGGAGCGGGTGCTCGAACGGGTGCGCGAGGAACTCGCCCGCATGCAGCGCCCACCGCCCTCCACCGCCATCGAGCGCACCCGCGGCGACCTGCCCTGGCCGGTGCAGGGCAACGTGACCTCGAACTACCGGCGCGGCGACGGCGTGCACTACAACGGCATCCTGATCGAAGCCCGCGAGGGCACGCCGGTGGCAGCCGTGCATGCCGGTCGAGTGGTCTTCGCCGATTGGATGCGCGGCTTCGGCAACCTGCTGATCATCGACCACGGCGACAACGTGATGACGCTGTATGCCCATCTGCAGCGCTTCGACGCCCAAGTCGGCCGAGCCGTCTCACGCGGCGACACGCTCGGCGCGGTGGGCAACAGTGGCGGCCACACCTCGCCGGCCCTCTACTTCGAAGTCCGCCGCAACGGCGACCCCATCGACCCCCAGGCCTGGATGGCACGAAGATGACCCGTGGTGTTTCACAAGCTCCTGGCCACGGGCTATGCTGGACAGCCTCGCCTCGTAACAGCGGAGTTAGCATGTCTTCACGTACCGCCCGCCGACCTTCCGCCGCCAGCCGAACGATGAGCGCGCTAGCGTCGGCAACGCTGTTGATGCTGGCCCTGGCCGCCCCGCCGGCCCTTGCCCAGTCCTCTCCCGTGGACGAGCTGCCGCTGGAGGACATCCAGACCTTCGCCGAGGTGTTCGAACGCATCAAGCGCGCCTACGTGGAAGAGGTGGACGACAGCACCCTTCTGCGCAACGCCATGCGCGGCATGCTCAGCGAACTCGATCCTCACTCCGCCTACCTCGACCGGAGCGAATTCCAGAGCCTGCGCGAATCCACCGAAGGCGAGTTCGGCGGTATCGGCATCGAGGTCGGCCTGGAAGAGGGGCGTCTGACGATCATCACGCCGATCGACGACACGCCCGCTTCCCGCGCGGGCCTGCAGGCCCGCGACGTGATTCTGGAGATCGACGGCAACCCCACCGAACGACTGTCGCTGCAGGAGTCGGTGACGCTGATGCGCGGCGAGCCCGGCAGCCAGATTCGCCTGAACATCCTGCGCAGCGGCCAGGAGGCGCCTCTCGACGTCACCCTGACCCGCGAGATCATTCGCACCGAAAGCGTGCGCAGCGAGATGCTGGAGCCAGGCTACGGCTACCTGCGGGTCAGCCAATTCCAGAGCCGCAGCGGCGAGCAGGTCAACAACGCCATTCGCCGAATGGAGCGCGACGGCCCGCTGCAGGGCCTGGTGCTCGATCTGCGTAACAACCCGGGCGGCGTACTGCAGGCCGCCGTCGCCGTGGCCGACGCCTTCCTGCAGAGCGGCTTGGTGGTCTACACCGAAGGGCGCCTGCCGGACACCCAGATGCGCTTCTCCGCCAGCCGCGAGACGGCCGCCCCCGACGTACCCCTCGTGGTTCTGATCAACGGCGGCAGCGCCTCCGCCGCGGAAATCGTCGCCGGCGCGCTGCAGGACCAGCGCCGCGGCGTGATCATGGGCACCGAGAGCTTCGGCAAGGGCTCGGTGCAGCAGGTGATGCCGCTGGGCAACGGTGAAGGGCTGAAGCTGACCACGGCGCTCTACTACACGCCCAACGGCCGCTCGATCCAGGCCATGGGCATCGAGCCCGACGTCAGGGTAGTACGCGGCCGCCTGGAAGTAACCGAGAGCAGCCGCCAGCTGCGTGAAGCGGACCTGGAAGGCCATCTGCGCTCGCGCAGCGAGCCTCGGGCCATGACCCAGGAAATGAGCGAGCGGCTGCGCGAGGACTACCAACTCGGCGAAGCGCTCAATCTGCTGAAGGCGCTCAACGTACTCGAGCGCCGCTAGCCCCTTGCTGGTTGATAGCTGAACGGGCTGGTGGTTGAATGGACTGATGCTTGAACGGACCGCAGGGAGCCGGCAGCGCTGGCTCCCTGCGTCCAGAGTCAACGGCAGGAGGCCGGCAGCCGCCCCCGCTCGCCGATGGCCTGACGCATCAGCAGGCGCTTGATCGGCACCAGCCGGTCGACCCCGGAAAGTCCCAGGTTGCGCGACAGCGTCACCAGCGGGTGACGGGTGCCGAACAGCAGCCGGAAGCCGTCCATCAGCGCCAGCATGGCGCTATTGTCGCCGCGTCGACGCCGCGCATAGCGCGCCAGCATGCGCGGCTCGCCCAGGTCGATGCCGCGCCGCCGCGCCGTGACGAGCTCTTCGGCCAGCACCGCCACATCCATCAGTCCCAGATTGACGCCCTGGCCCGCCAGCGGGTGAATGCTGTGCGCCGCATCACCCACCAGGGCGAAGCCGGACTGCACGTAATCCTGCGCGTGCCGCTGGGTAAGCGGCACCGACACTGCCCGGTCGACGACCTCTACCGCTCCCAGGCGCGCCTCGAAGGCGACCTCGAGCGCCTGCCCCAGTGCCTCGGCATCGAGCGCCGTGAGCCGCTCGGCGTCCTCAGGAATGGTCGACCAGACGATCGAGCAGTAGTGCGCGTCGCCGTCGATGGTCAGCGGCAGGAACGCCAGCGGGCCGCTGTCGCGGAACACCTGGCGCGCCACGCCGCCATGCCCCCGCTGGGTACGCACCGTCGTGACCACGGCCACGTGGCCGGTATCGCGGGCATCCACGGCGATGCCCGCCATCTCGCGCAGCGGCGACTGGGCGCCATCGGCGGCCACCACCAGCGGTGCCGTGAGACGGCGGCCATCCTCGAGCAGTACGCTGCGCTCACCGCCCGCCTCTTCGAGCCCGGTCACGCGCCTGCCCAGCTCGACGCAGACCGTGGGCAGCTCGGCCAGGCGCCGCTCCAGTGCGGCCAGCACTACGTCGTTCTCGACGATATGACCCAGCACCGGCACGCCGGCCTGCTCCGCCGAGAAGTTGACCTCGCCGCTGCCCTCGCTGTCCCACACCTGCATGAAGCGATAGGGAGTCACCCGGCGCGCCGCCATCCACGTCCAGGCGCCGAGCCCCTCCAGCAGACGCTGGGAGATCGGCGTCAGGGCGCTGACACGCAGCGCCGGCCTGCCCGTACCCACCGCCTCGGCGGCCAGCGGCTCGGGGCGCGCATCGAGCAGCGCCACGCTGATGCCCGCCTGTCCCAGCAGCGCCGCCAGGGCAGCTCCTACCATGCCGCCACCGACCACGATCACCTCGAATCGGGTCGCTGGCTGCCGTGCCGTTTCCGTCATTGCTCGCTCCAACCTCATCTCTCCAACCCCATGGCGCGGCGCGCCAGTCCCCGGCGCAGCGGGCCGAACAGGTTGAGCCCCACCAGCCCGGCCGCCCGGGCGTGGGCCAGCAGGCCGCTGTCGATGCCGAACAGGCGTACCAGGCCATCGCTGAAGCGAATCACCTGATGACGGTCGACGATGCGCCTGGCCTCGAAGTCGCGCAGCGTCAGCATGCCGCCCAGCGACTCGCCGCTGGCCAAGGCCTGTTCGAGCGCAGCCGTCAGGTCGGTCACGCCGCGCAGCGCCAGGTTGAACCCTTGCCCCGCTACCGGGTGCAGCGAGTGGGCGGCGTTGCCCAGCACCGCCAGGCCGGGCCGTATCGTCTCCTTGGCGGTGACCAGGCTCAGCGGATAAGCGTGACGGCTGCCGACGCGGCGGAAGCGCCCGACGCGGTCGCCGAACGCTTGCTGCAGCTCGGCAAGGAAGTCGCCGTCACCAAGCGCGAGGTGGGCCGCTTCACGCCCGGCAGGCAGGGTCCAGATCAGCGCCATCTGCTGGCCCGGCAGCGGCAGCAGGGCGATGGGCCCCTCTCGGGTGAAGCGCTCGTAGGCGATACCGTCGTGAGGGCGACTGACTTCGACGTTGGCGATCAGCGCCACCTGGTCGTAGGACGCCGAGTCGCTGGCGATGCCCAACTGCTCCTTGAGCCCCGAGCGGCCGCCATCGGCCAGCACCGTCAATGCCGCCTGCAGCGTACAGCCATCGGAAAGGGTGAGCCGATGCCCCTCTCCCTCGGGCACGACCGCCTCGACGCCGGCCGGGCAGTGCCACTCGATGGGCAGCTCGGCCAAGCGTCGATGCAGCACCTGCCCCATCCAGGCGTTGGGCAGTACGTAGCCCAGCGCCGGCTGATCGAGCTCGGCGGCGGTGAGCCGGGTCACCCCCAGACGCCCCCTTTCGCTGACATGAATGCGCCGGATGGCGGCGGCCTGTTCGGCCATCTCTTGCCACAGGCCCATGGCGCGAAAGCGCTCCGCCGAGCCCTGGGCGATGGCACTGGAGCGCGCATCGAAGCTGGGCTGCCACGCTGTGGCCGCCAGCTCGGGCATGGGAGCGGCCTCGATCACGGCCACCGACAGCCCGTGGCGCTCGATCAGCGGCGCCAGGGCACAGGCCAGACTGGCCCCCACCAGGCCGCCTCCGACGATGGCGACATCCACCTGACGCGTAGCGACCGCCGTCATGAGGCCAGACCCGTACTACAGCCTGCCGTTTCGTAACGTAAATTACGTAATAACATGAAGAAAACGTCCTTTACTGGTTACTCGCTAGCCATCAACGTCTCGATATCGGCCACCCGCTTTGGCACATCGCCAGTCAACACCTCGCATCCCTCGGCCGTCACCGCCACATCGTCTTCGATACGAATGCCAATGCCACGATAGGGCAGCGGGATGTCGTCATCGGCCGGCACGTACAGCCCGGGCTCCACCGTCAGCACCATGCCCGCTTCCAGCGGCCGCGGCTTGCCGTCGAGGCGATAGCTGCCCACGTCGTGCACGTCGAGTCCCAGCCAGTGCGAGGTCGAGTGCAGATAGAAGCGCTTGTAGCTTTCGTCCTCGATGCGTGCTTCCACTTCGCCCTGGAGCAGGCCCAGCCGGATCAGCCCGGCCGTGAGGTCGCGCACCACGCCGTCATGAATCTCGACCAGGGTCGCACCAGGGCGAACGGCGGCCACGGCGCGCTCCTGGGCGGCCAGCACCAACTCGTAGAGCTCGCGCTGGGCCTCGCTGAAACGGCCACCGACGGGAAAGGTGCGGGTGATGTCGCCGGCATAGAGATCGAACTCGACGCCAGCGTCGATCAGCACCAGTTCGCCGTCACGCAGCGGCTCGCTATTCTCGATGTAGTGCAGCACACAGGCGTTGGCGCCGCCACCCACGATGCTGGCGTAGGCCGGGCCGCTGCCGCCATGCCAGCGGAATTCGTGCTCCAGCTCGGCCTGCAGATGGTATTCAGCCAGGCCGGGGCGAGCGGCCAGCATCGCTCGTCGATGGGCGCACGCCGAGATCCTGGCCGCGTGACGCATCAGGGCGAGCTCGCCCTCGCTCTTGATCAGGCGCATCTCATGCAGCAGCGGAGCAAGATCGACATAGCGCTGCGGCGGGCAGGCGCCGCGCCGCACCCGTGCGGTCAGGCGCTCGCGTATCTCATCGGCCAGCGCCATGCTCTCGGCGTCGCCGAGCATCAGGTAGAGACTGGTACGCCCATCGAGCAGGGTCTCCAGCCGTTCATCGCGCTCGGCGTTCTCGAAGGCTTGATCGACCCCGAGCTCGCGCACCGCGCCCTCGGCGCCCAGGCGAATGCCGTTCCAGGCTTCGAGGCTCGGGTCGCGGTCCTGGCAGAACAGCACGCTTTCGCCTTCGCTGCGGCCCGGCAGGAGCAGCAGCAGGGCGTCGGGCTCGGCAAAGCCGGAGAGGTAGTGAAGGTCGCTGTTCTGGCGGAAGGGGTAATCGCTGTCCCGCGAACGGGTGACCAGGCTGGCGCCGGGCAGCAGCACGGCGCCGTCGGTAGGCAGCTGCGCCATCAGCGCCTGGCGGCGGGCGCGATATTCGTCGTTGCCGATCGGCTCAGGGCGGGGCAGGGGGGCGGGCAGCATCGTGGCTCCTTGCGTGCTCCGGATGAATGGGGGTGGTTCGGGTTCAGTGCCGGGTGGACTCGCCGCGCTCCACCTGCGGCTGACCGGGATGCTGTTCGGTATAGAGCAGCATGGCGGCCATGCGCGCATGCTCGGTCAAGGCGAACAGGTCGTTCTCGTTCTCGGCGCTGTCGTCGATGTCGGTCTCGATGACCGCGAGCCCGGTCAGGTCCTCGATGGCTTCGCGCAGCGCCTGGGACCAACCTTCGCGCTT
The DNA here is from genome assembly GCF_000246875.1 of Halomonas sp. KM-1. Taxonomy (NCBI): domain Bacteria; kingdom Pseudomonadati; phylum Pseudomonadota; class Gammaproteobacteria; order Oceanospirillales; family Halomonadaceae; genus Halomonas; species Halomonas sp. KM-1. Next base: position 18,252 of record NZ_BAEU01000019.1, on the reverse strand, counting down.
GGCCTCGCCGGCGTCGTCGATGACCTCGAGGAAGCCGAGCGTCCACTCCTGCAGGCCCCGAGCCCGTTCGGCCAGGGAGAAGAGCTCGTCGGGCAGTAGCGGTTCGTAGTTGAGACCACTGTCGGCCAGCGCGTCGAGGCTCTGGCGACGCCAGGCCAGCAGCGTCTCGCCGCTCTCGCGGTCGCGGGGCTGCTCGACGCCGAGCCCCAGGCATACCTCTTCGAGCCAGGCTTCGGCGGAGACGTCGTGCAGCGCCAGCTCGGCACACAGCCTGCCATCGAGAAAGGCCGGCGACTGCATGCTGCCGTGAAGCAGGAAGAGATCGGCCAGGGTGGAAAAATCCAGGCGTTCATCGGGCGAAGACATGCAACGATACCTCTTGAGAATCGCGGTGAGAGGCCTGATGCCGGCGGCGCTGCGTTGACCGCCTGCGAAGGGCTCTCTTATAGTGGATGATCGAATTGATGTGTCTTGATTCGCCGATGTTAACGCATCGGGCCGACAAGCCGACACCGGAGCCCTCCATGAGCGATGACGCCACTCGCCCCACCGCCCAGGTGACCCTGCTGGGTAGGCACTATGTGTTCGCCTGCAACCCCGGCGAAGAGCGCAAGCTGGAGCGGGCCGCACGCTATCTGGATCGCGCCATGCAGGGCATACACTCGCAGAACAATCTGCTCGCCAGTGAGAACGTGGCGCTGATGGCCGCGCTGAACATCGCCCATGAGCTGCTCGAGATCCAGGACGCCCGGCGTGACGAGGAGCAGCAGCTGGGGCAGCTCAGCGAGCGCCTGGAGCGGGCCATGGCAGGCGCGGCCCCGGGTAACAGAACTCCTGCCGAATGACGTTGGACGCACCCGGCAGCTCTGTTAGGATGAAGGTGTTCCCTGGGGTGTTGGCCAGTCGTTGAAGTCCCTCGAGCCTATGAGCAATACCCAGGGCGGCCATTAGCTAGCCGGACCCGTGTGCATGTCCGTGCGTCGGAAAGCCTGACGGTTCGGCTGCGGCCACCCACCTTGAACCAAGGGTTCAAGGGCCAGAACGACAGCGGCATTCTGGGGAACCTCACCTTGCCATGAATCTTCTTATTGACGCTCTCAGCGCCGATGCTTTCTCTTCCCGTCGCGAGCTACGCCAGGAGCTGAGACGCCGACGCCGGGCTCTGAGCCCACTCCAGCGCCAGCAGGCCGATCGCGCCCTGTGCCAGCGCTTGAAGCAGCTGCCCGAGGTGCACCGGGCCAGGCGTGTCGCACTCTACCTGCCCAACGACGGCGAGATAGATCCGCGACCGCTCATTGCCTGGCTCGACCGGCGCGGAGTTCGCATTTACCTGCCGGTGTTGAAGCCGCTCTCGGACAACAGCCTGTGGTTCGTCCACTACCATCCGGGCACGCCCATGCGGCGCAATCGCTTCGGCATTCCCGAGCCCCATACCCGCCATGGCGCGCATCGCGCTCGCCGCATGCAGGCCTGGGCGCTGGATCTGATTCTGCTACCGCTGGTGGGTTTCGACGACCTGGGCCAGCGCATGGGCATGGGCGGCGGCTTCTATGACCGCAGCCTGGCCTTCACCCAGCGGCCTGGCCCCCGGCCGACCCTGATCGGCCTGGCCCACGACTGCCAGCGGGTGGACCGCCTGCCGGCAGCGCCCTGGGACGTTCCGCTAGACGCCATCGTCAGCGATACCCGTGTCGTGCGCCCCTGAGCCTCGCGAAGGCTATAAAATGCGGGCGTAAAAAAACCGGCCGAAGCCTGGCTTCGACCGGTTTCATTGCTTTCGGATCCTGCGCTTATCTGATCATGGCACTGCCTGCCGACTCAGCCGCCTGTGAGTGCCTGGGCGTACCCGGTGACGACGACGCCAATGCCAAAGGCCAGCACCAGTGCCATGACCAGATCGGGCTTACGCTTCATTATTACCAACTCCTGACGTTCCCGTGATTGAACCGTGACGGCGGTAGCCGCGACAGCGCCGACTATAGGGCTTGACAGGCGTTGATGACAACCGCTTGAAGCGACGATTACAAAAAGAAACCCATGCCACTTCTCGCCTTTGCCGTAAGTCAGCGCTCACCCCACGGTTTTTCGGGCTCAGGCCATGAACAGCCGATAGGCGTCGTTGTCCGACTCCTTCCAGTAGCGATAGCCGATCTCGTCGAAGTACTCCTCGACGTGGGAGCGATCGCCGTTGGGAATCTGCATACCGACCAGCACGCGACCGAAGGCGGCACCGTGGTTGCGGTAGTGGAACAGCGAGATGTTCCAGTCCTGAGGCAGGTGGGTGAGGAAATTCATCAGCGCCCCGGGGCGCTCGGGGAACTCGAAGCGGTAGACCTCCTCGTCGAAGTGCTCCTTGGGCCGGCCGCCGCCAAGGTGGCGAATGTGCAGCTTGGCCAGCTCGTTGTCGGTGAGATCGACCACCGGGTAGCCGGCTTCACGCAGCTTTTCGATCACCGCCTGACGATCCTCGCCGTCCGGCTTGACCTGCACGCCGACGAAGATGTGCGCCTCCTCGGGGTCGGCGTAGCGATAGTTGAACTCGGTCACCATGCGCTTGCCGATGGTGCGGCAGAACTTCTTGAAGCTGCCGGGGCGCTCGGGAATGGTCACGGCCAGGATCGCCTCGCGCTGCTCGCCGAGCTCGGTACGCTCGGCGATGTGCTGCAGGCGGTCGAAGTTGGTGTTGGCGCCCGAATTGATGCACAACAGGGTCTGGCCCTCGACGCCGGTCTGTTGGATGTACTTCTTCAGCCCGGCTAGCGACAGCGCCCCGGAGGTCTCGGATACCGCCCGGGTGTCGTCGAAGATGTCCTTCACCGCCGCGCACATCTCGTCGGCGTTGACGGTGATGACGTCGTCGATCAGGTCGCGCACGATCTTGAACGGTATCTTGCCGATCTGCGCCACCGCCACGCCCTCGGCGAACACCCCGACCTGCTCCAGCGTCACGCGCTTGCCGGCGGCCATCGCCGCCTTGAGACAGGCGCTGTCCTCGGCCTCCACGCCGATCACCTTGATGTCTGGGCGCAGATACTTGACGTAGGCCGCCACCCCGGCGATCAGCCCGCCGCCACCCACCGGCACGAAGATGGCATCCAGCGGCCCGACGTGCTGACGTAGGATCTCCACCGCCACGGTGCCCTGGCCGGCGATGACGTCGATGTCGTCGAAGGGCGGGATGTAGGTGTAGCCGTGCTCGGCCATCAGCTCCTGGGCATGTTCGGCGGCGGCGGCGAAGGCGTCGCCCTTGAGCACCACCTTGGCGCCGCGGGCGCGCACCGCCTGGACCTTGATCTCCGGGGTGATGCGCGGCATGACGATCACCGCCTTGACGCCCATCAGCTTGGCCGCCATGGCCAGCCCCTGGGCATGGTTGCCGGCCGAGGCGGCGATCACGCCCTTGGCCTTCTGCTCCTCGGAGAGCTGCGCCATCTTGTTGTAGGCGCCGCGAATCTTGAACGAGTAGACCGGCTGCAGGTCCTCGCGCTTGATCAGGATCTGGTTGTTGAAGCGCCGTGACAGGAAGGGGGCCGGGGAAATGGGCGTTTCGCGGGCCGCTTCGTAGACGTGGGCCTGGAGGATCTTCTTGACGGTAGCTTCGAGCATCCTGACGTTTCCAAGGGTGGCGCAGAGGGGCGGCAGCCTGTGCTGCACTGCAGAGAACCCCTATAGGTAGCATTCTCGGCGCCTCGCCGTCCAGCGAACGCGTCGGCAGGAAGCATAACGTGGCCTATAATGGCGCGGCACCCGCCATCCACTCTGATACGAGCAAGACATGACCCAGGACGAACTGAAGGACGCCGTGGCCGCCGCCGCCATCGCCGAAATCGAACCGTGGCTCGAGCGCGACACCATTCTCGGCATCGGCACTGGCTCCACCGCCAACCTGTTCATCGACCGCCTGGCGCGGCTGCGCGACGACTTCAAGGGCGCCGTAGCCAGCTCGGAGGCCAGCGCCAAGCGTCTGCGCGACCACGGCATCGAGGTGTTCGAGCTCAACAGCGTCGGCACGGTGCCTTTCTACATCGACGGTGCAGACGAAGTGAACGCTCACCTTCATATGATCAAAGGCGGCGGTGCGGCGCTCACCCGCGAGAAGATCGTGGCGGCCTGCGCCGAACGCTTTATCTGCATCGCCGACGGCTCGAAGCGGGTCGAGCGCTTGGGCGCCTTCCCGCTGCCGGTGGAGGTGATTCCCATGGCCCGCTCCTATGTCGCACGCGAACTGGTCAAGCTGGGCGCCGACCCGGTCTACCGCGAGGGGGTGGTCACCGACAACGGCAATCAGATCCTCGATTGCTTCGAGTTCATGATCGACGACCCGGTGGCCATGGAGGCCCGCATCAACGCCATCGTCGGCGTGGTGACCAACGGTCTGTTCGCCGCCCGCGGCGCCGACGTGCTATTGCTGGGCACTGAGCAGGGGGTGGAGCGGATGACCCCGGCCTGACAGTTAGCAGGTGCTCACTCACCTGGCAGTAGCTGCTCAAGGCCGGCCATGGTGCGTGCCAGGGCGCCGCGGTTGGCTGCCACCACCGCCAGGCCGGCCTCGGCCAGGCGGTGGCGCTCGGCCTCATCGAGGAACAGGGTGACCAGCGTATCGGCCAGCATGGCGCTGTCCCTCACTTCCACCAGCGCGCCACCCTGACGCAGCGTCTCGGCCACGTCGGCGAAGTTGGCCAGCTCCGGGCCGGTCAGCACCGGTACGCCCATGGCGGCAGGCTCGAGCAGGTTGTGTCCGCCCACCGGCACCAGACTGCCGCCGACGAAGGCCAGGTCGGCGGCGCCGTAGAGCATCAGCAGCTCGCCCATGGTGTCGCCCAGATAGACGCCAGTTCGTCCATCCGGCCACTCATCGCGGGAGCGCCGCGCCAGCGCCATGCCGCGCTCGCGGCAGAGCTCGGCCACCGCCTCGAAGCGCTGCGGATGGCGCGGCACCAGGATCAGCAGCGCGTTGGGGTAGGACTGACGCAGGCGGGCATGCGCCTCGAGCAGCCGCTCGTCCTCGCCGGGGTGGGTGGAGCCGGCCACCCACACGGGACGCGAGCCCAGCCGCGTGCACAGCCGCTTGCTCTGCTCGCTCGCGGCATCGTCCGGGGTCAGGTCGTACTTGAGCGAGCCCACCACGTCGGTGCGGGTGGCCGGCATGCCCAGGGCACGGAAGCGCTCGGCATCGCCGCGGGACTTGGCAGCCAGCCAGTCGAGCTGGGCCAGCGCCGAGGCCATCAGGGGCCGCAGGCGGCGATAGCCGCGAAAGGCGCGCGGCGAGAGACGTCCGTTGACCACCGCCGTGGGCACGCCGCGACGGCGACACGCCGTCAGCAGGTTGGGCCAAAGCTCGGTCTCGAAGAAGATGGCGAGCTCCGGGCACAGGCGTGCGACGAAGCGCTTCGCGGCCCCGGGGTAGTCCAGCGGCAGGAAGCGATGGGCAAGACGCTCGGGCTCGCCTGTCCGGCGTCGCGCCTCGATCAGGGCATGCACCCGCTCGGCGCCGGTGGCGGTCATGGTGGTCACCAGCAGCCGATGGCGGGGGTAGTGTGCCAGCAGCGCCTCGATCAGCGGGCGGGCCGCCTGCACCTCGCCCACCGAGGCGCAGTGCAGCCATAGCCAGGGGCCGCCGGCGGCTGAGCGAGACAGCAGCCCGAGCCGCTCCCAGCGGGAGTTAGTGAGCGCATGCTCACGCCATACCCTGCGCCAGACGAGAGGCGAGAGCAGATAGAGTGCCGCCGAGTAGAGCCAGCGCGGCCAGCGGCGCGGCGCCGACATCAGCTCTCGCGGTCGAGAATGGTGGCGATCATGGCGGTGGTGGAAACCCCGTCCTCGAAGCCCAGTACCTTCACCTCACCGCCGGCGGCACGTACGGCATTGCCGCCGGCGATCTCGTCGACGCGATAGTCGCCGCCCTTGACCAGCACGTCGGGCAGCACCGCCTCGATCAGGCGCTGCGGGGTGTCCTCGCTGAACGGCACCACCCAGTCCACCGCACCGAGACCAGCCAGCACCTGCATGCGCCGGGCGAGGGGATTGATCGGCCGCTTGGGTCCCTTGAGCCGACCGATGGAGGCGTCGTCGTTGACCGCCACCACCAGCCGGTCGCCGAGCTGCCGGGCGTGCTCCAGGTAGGCCACGTGGCCGGCGTGGAGGATGTCGAAGCAGCCATTGGTCATCACCACCCGCTCGCCGCGCATCTGGGCGGCACGCACCGCCTCGACCAGCGCCGTCTCCTCGATGACGCCGAACTCGGCCAGCTTGTCGCCGTGCACGGCGGTATAGAGCTCGGCGATGGAGAGCGTGGCGGTGCCGGGTTTGGCCACCACCAGGCCGGCGGCCAGGTTGGCCAGGGTCATCGCCTCGGGGAAGCCGTGGCCGGCCGCCAGCGCCAGCCCCAGCACGCCGATCACGGTGTCCCCGGCGCCGGTGACATCGAACACTTCCCGCGCTCGGGTGGGCAGGTGCAGCGGTTCGTGATCGCCGCGAATCAGGGTCATGCCCTTCTCGCTGCGGGTGATCAGCAGCGCCTCGAGCTCGAGCCGGGCGCACAGCGCCGCGCCCTTGGCGGCCAGCTCCTCGTCGTCGCGGCAGTGGCCGACCACCGCCTCGAACTCGGCCAGGTTGGGGGTGATCACGCTGGCGCCGCGGTATTTGGTGAAGTCGCTGCCCTTGGGGTCGATCAATACGCGCTTGCCCGCGCTGCGCACCAGCGCGATCAGCTCCTCGACCCGGCTGAGCGTACCCTTGCCGTAGTCGGAGAGGATCACCAGGTCGCAGTCGGGAAGCCCCTGTTCGACCCGCGCCAGCAGTCCACGGGTGTCGAGCTCGTCCAGGCCATCCTCGAAGTCGAGCCGGATCAGCTGCTGGTTGCGGCTCATCACGCGCAGCTTGGTGATGGTGGGAATACCGGGGCTGCTCTGGAAGTAGGTGTCGACCCCGGCGGCGTCCAGCCGCTCGACCAGTCGGCGGGCGTTGTCGTCGTCGCCAACCATGCCGCTGAGGGCGGCATGCGCCCCCAGCGAGGCGATGTTGAGCGCCACGTTGGCCGCCCCGCCGGGCCGGTCCTCGCACTCTTCCACCCGGACCACCGGCACCGGGGCCTCCGGCGAGATGCGTGAGGTGCCACCATGCCAGTAGCGGTCGAGCATCACGTCACCCACCACCAGCACGTGCGCCTGTTCCAGCGCGGTCAGGTCAAGCTTCATCGGGACGTTCCTCTTCCTTGCGGTCGTTGGGGCGCACCAGCAGCGCATCGAGCCGTTCGACGACATCGTCGACGCGAATCAGCGTCATGGCATCGGGATGGCGTACACGCTGGCCCCAGGTGATGTCGTCGGGTTCGCGGTGCATGTAGGCACGCACCGCATCCGGGTAGCGGTTGACCACGTAGTCGCGCCACAGGTAGGGCGCGGCGCGGTCCGGATTGGTGGTAGCGAACAGCCCCACTACCGGCGTGCCCATGGCATTGGCCATGTGCACGGGGCCGGAGTCGGGAGCGATCACCGCCCGGGCGCCGGCGATCAGCGCCAACAGCCCCTTGAGCGAGGTAGCGCCGATGGCATCGATCACCGCTTCCGGCCGGCTGAGGGCGGCGATACGCTCGCCCATTTCGCGCTCCTGGGTGCTGCCGCCGCCAGTGAGCACCGTCTTCAGACCGTACTGGGCCCAGGCGTGTTCGATGACGGCGGCATAGCCCTCTGCCGACCAGTTGCGAAAATTGCGCAACCGCGGGTTGGCACAGGGGCTCATCAGCAGGTAGGCGGCTTCGTCGGTCAGCGCCGTGGCCTCTTCGAAGGCCGTCTCCGGCACCGGCATGTCCCACGTCAGCGACGTGTCCTCCACCCCCAGCAGGCGGGCGAAGTCGAGGAACGACTCCAGCACGTGGGCGTGGGGATGGGGCGCCAACTGACGATGGGTGAACCAGTGCTGGGCGTCCTTGGCGCGCGCCTTGTCGTAGCCCACCCGCACCTTGGCCTTGAGCCCCAGCGAAAGCACGCTGGCCCGCAGCGCCTGCTGCATGTGCAGCAGCACGTCGAAGCGGGTATCGCCCAGCTCACGCCACAGTCGGCGCATGCCGGCCAACCCCGAGGCCTTGTCGTAGACCACGAATTCGACCCCCGACAGGCCAGCCAGTAAACTGTGTTCCGCCTTGCCGATGATCCAGGTGATGCGCACGCTGGGCCACTGGCGCTGCAGGGCGCGTATGGTGGGCACCAGGTTGCAGACGTCGCCGAGGGCGGAGAGTCGCAGCACGGCGATGTGACGCGGTTGGGCGGGCAGAGGATGCTTCATGCAGTTGGCAACGTGTCGAACGGGAAAGACCTTCATTCTATATGATGCGGACAGTGTATGTGACGCCGAGCCGGCGCCACAAATCGGCCCGCCGCTGTTCGACCCCGCGCATTGGCACCGCTGTGGAAAGGTGCTCGGCGAAGCCCCCGGGCGCGGCAGCAGCCTGTTTCTCGACGCCGGACGCGAGCAGTGGGTGCTGCGTCCCTACCGTCGCGGCGGCCTGATCGCCAGGTTGAGCGAGAGCCGCTATCTATGGACGGGGCTCGAACGCACCCGCGCCTTTCGCGAGCTGCGCCTCACCGCCCACCTGCACCGCGAGGGGCTGCCGGTGCCGCGACCGGTGGCCGCCTCGGTTACCCGCTGCGGGCCGACCTACACGGCCGCCCTGATCACCGTGCGCATCCCCGAAGCCGGGGCCCTGGCCGAACGCCTTGCCGAGGCCGAGCCGGCGCTGCTCGAACGGGTCGGCGCCACCATCCGCCGCTTTCACCAGGCGGGCCTCGACCATGTCGACCTCAACGCCCGCAACCTGCTGATCGATGCCGACGGTTGCGTCTGGCTGATCGACCTCGACCGCTGCCGGCTGCGCGCCCCCGGCGCCTGGCAAGAGGCGAACCTGGCGCGACTCGCCCGCTCGCTGGTCAAGTTCGGCGCACCCACCGCGGCCATGGAGACGATACGCCGCGGCTACGCCTCCGATGACGCCGGCTGACGCGCCTTGCCGCGCTCGGGATAGAGTCGCTGGAGCAGCTCCTCGAGGCCCTGCAGGATGTCCATCCTGCCCGGCACCTGGCCGTCACGGTGGAACACCGCCTCGTGGCAGTCCTCATAGCGCGGCCAGTAGCGAAACGGCACGGTCATGAAGAAGATCCCCAGCGTCGGGGTATGGGTCGCCAGCGCCAGGTTGCGCACGCCGGTATCCCCCGACACCAGCACGCTGGACGCCGCCATCCACGGCGCCAGCCGCTCCAGGTCCATGCGTCCCTCGATCTCCACGTTGTCGTGGCGGGCCGCCACCTCGGCGAGGAAGTCGCCGGACTCCTCGGATTTGTGGCCTTCGAGCAGCACATGGCGATAGCCGGGAAATTCGACGGCTGCCTGCTCGATCAGTTGGCGCCATGACTCCTGGGACAGCGACTTTTCCGCCACGGCGGCATAGGGGAAGTAGACGATGCGCGGCTTCGCCAGAGCGCGCTGATGGCGCGGCATGGCGAATTCCAGCGGGTACTGCGGCTTGTGCCCCATGATCTTGAGAAAGTCGAGCAGTACCTCGGCTTCGTAGTGAAAGTCCGAGCGCAGGATGCCGACATCGAACAGCAGCTTGTTGAGCCCGCTGCGGTAGGGAAAGCCGAGCTTGACCCGCGCCGACGTCAGCAGGGTCTGCAGGCGCGAGCGGGCCGTATCGGCCAGATCGAAGAGCACGTCGACCTCGCGGTACTGGCGCAGGGAGTGCAACTGCTCACGCAGCGAACCGCGGGAGTCCAGCACGTGCACCTCGTCGACCAGGTCGTCGGGCACCGCATACTGGTACTTGCTCACCGTACTCAGGGTGATGTGCGCCTGGGGAAACAGGCGCCGGAGTTCGACCAGGAACGGCCGTGTCGCCATCATGTCGCCGAAGGCGCACTGGCGGATCACCAGAATGCGGCGCACCTGCTCCACGTGCAGCCGCGACAGCCATTTGCGACCGCGATTGTTGAGATAGCCGCCCTTTTCGATCCAGGCTTTCATGATGTTGGCTCCTTCCCGGCGTATTCTCGAATCAGGGCTTCGACATGCGCCGTCACGCCGAAATGGCGCTCGGCTCTTGCCCTTGCCGCCTGGCCGAGGCGCTCGCGCAGGGCCGCGTCCTGGCCGAGCTCCGCCATGGCCTCGGCCCAGGCCCGCGGCTCCTCGGCTGCGGCAAGGCGCCCGCAGTCGGCCTCGAGCAGCTCGGGAATCGCCCCGCTGTCGGCACCGACGATGGCCTTGCCGGCGGCCATGGCCTCGACCACGGTAAGGCCGAAGGCCTCATTACGCGATGGCACGCAGACGATGTCCAGTGCCTCGAACAGGCGCGGCAGGTCAGGACGAAACCCGGCAAAGGTCACGCGCTGCTCCAGCTTCAGCTCCTCGATCCGCGAGCGCAAGTGCGAGACGTAACGTTCGTCGCTGCCTTCGCGGGCGCTGAGCCCGCCAATCAGCACACCGTGCCAGGCCAGCTCGGGAGCGCGCTCGGCCAGTCGGGCCAGCCCATCCAGCCACACTTCATGGCCCTTGCCGTCGGTCAGACGCCCAGGCAGGCCGATCGCCACCTCGCCCGGCATGACACCCAGCTCGCGTCGCAACGCCTCACGTGCCGGCTCGCCCAGCTGCGAAGCATAGGGCGTCAGGTCGATGCCCAGGTAGAGCCGGCGAATGCGCTCCGGCGGCAACGGAAAGGCCTTGAGGTTGCGCTGGCGGGTGGCCTCGCTGATGGCAAAAAGCCGGCTGACGCGCCCGTAGGCCCAGCGATGGTAAAAATCCTTCTTCGGCCGGGTCACGCCCATGTGATCGGTGAAGAACAGCTGGAGCGTCGGTCGCAGGGTCGCCAGCAGCGCGCCCAGGCGCAGGTCGCTGGACTTGTGACAGTGCAGCACCTCGATACCATGGCGCTTCAGGTAGCCCAGTATGCGCCCCACCTGCAGCAGCGCCCGGCCGCGCGAGGGCACCGTCAGCGGTGCGATACCGGTCGACGCCAGGCTCTCGGCGACCCGCGAACCGGCCAGGGCCAGGCCATGGGCCTGCCACCCCTGACGTTGCAGCTCGGGTATAATCCGCGCAGGATACATTTCGAGTCCGCCCCAGCCATCCGATAGGCAGATATGCATGACCTTGTACGACAAGGCTGTCTCCTTCGTCGGTCAACCGGGGCTCGGGAGCCCAGATGACGTCTTCTTCCCGCGTGGCCGCTCGCCACGCAGCGAATCAGCCGCCGCACATCCTGGTGGTGCGCAACGACAAGCTCGGCGATTTCATGCTCGCCTGGCCGGCACTGGCCTGTCTCAAGGCCGCCGCTCCGCAAGCGCGGATCAGCGTGCTGGTGCCGGCCTATACGGCACCGCTGGCTCGGCTGTGCCCGTGGATCGACGCGGTCATCGTCGATCCCGGCGACGCCGCCGGAAAGCAGGCGCAGCGCGAACTGCTGGCCCAGCTGCGCAGCGAACGCTTCTGCGCCATGCTCACGCTCTACTCCACGCCGCGCATCGGCTGGCTCGGCTGGCGAGCCGGCATCCCCTGCCGCGTGGCACCGGCCACCAAGTGGGCGCAGCTATTCTACAATCATCGCGTCGTTCAGCGCAGGTCGCGCTCCGACAAACCGGAATACCTGTACAACGTCGAGCTGGCCGAGGCATTGCTGGCAGCCCAGGGCTGGCAGCCCCAGGCGCGCCCAGCGCCGCCGTACTGGCCGCTGTCGCCCGGCACTGCGGCAGCCCAGCGCGAGTCAATAGCCGGGGCCCTGGCGCTGGAGCCGTCACGACCGTGGCTGTTCCTGCATGCCGGCAGCGGCGGCTCGGCGGTCAATCTCTCTTCGTCTCAGTACGCCGAACTGGCCGCCGCCATCGATTCCAGGCTTGCCGCAGACGACATTCACGCCCATTGGGTACTGACCGCCGGCCCCGGCGAAGAGCCGGCGGCACACGAATTGTGTGAGATGCTGCACGACAGGCGGTTGCAGGCCAAGGTTCTGCCGCCACGTACGGGTCTCGCCGACTTTGCCCTGGCGCTGAGCGCCGCCGACCTGTTCGTCGCCGGCTCCACAGGGCCGCTGCACATCGCCGCTTGCCTGAACCGGCCCACGGCCGGCTTCTACCCCGCGCGCCGTTCGGCCACTGCGCTACGCTGGCAAACCTGCAACGACGCGAGCCGCCGCCTCGCCTTCAGCCCCCCCGAGGGCGCCGGCGAAAGCGAGATGTCGGCCATCGACCTCGAGGTCGCGGCCACCAAGATCAGCGCTCTGGTGTCTCGTCGGGTGGCGGCGAAGTCCGCGTCCTGACCCACAGGTCGGCGTACTTGGCGAAGGTGGAGTGTGCCGACAGCAATGCCAGCAACAAGCCCTGGCGACCATCGAGAAAGCCCGCGCGCAGCAGGTACATGCGCAGGAAGCAGCCCACACCATGCACGAGCCCGGCCGAGAGACTGCCCTGTTTGCCACGGGCGGCACGCTGCTCGGCCCAGGCCTGGGCGTAGTGGGCCGACTTCTCGAGATAGTGACGCAGGTCGCGGTAGGTGTAGTGCAGCAGGTCGCCCTCGAGCGCCTTGACCGGCAAGCCACCTGTATTGTGCAGCTTTTCGTGGACCAGGGCCGCATCGTAGCCGGCCTTGCCGCGAGGATAGAGCCGTGCCACCCGGTCGGGATACCAGCCCGAATGGCGAATGAAGTCGCCGAAACACCAGGATAGGCGCGGCAGGGTGTGGATCGCCGGCTCGCCGCTGGCGACGGCGGTCTGGATGCTCCGGCGCAGCTCCGGCGTCACCCGCTCGTCGGCATCGACCATCAGGATCCAGTCGCTCTCGACCATGGCTTCGGCACGCTGACGCTGAACGCCGAAGCCCTGCCAGTCGGCGTTCACCGCCACCTTGTCGGTGAATTCCCGGGCGATGGCGCAAGTGTCGTCGTCGCTGCCGGAATCGAGGACCACTATCTCATCCACCCAGCGCAGCGTCTCCAGGCAAGCGCGCAGATGGGCGGCCTCGTTCTTCACGATCAGTACCGCAGCCAGGCTCATCGACCTCTCCTCGTCGGTCCGGCGGGCTGGCCAGTTTACTGCCGCCGAGCGGATGGCGCCAAATCCGAAAACACCTTGCATGGTGCAGGGCGGCGTAGCCTTGTTAAGCTGACAGACGAACTCAATGGAAGCCCTCACCCCATGTCGATTTCTTCCAAACTTCTCAAGCTGGCCCACCCACGTTGGCTATCGCTGCTCGTGATCGGACTCTGTCTGGGTTACGCACTGACCGCGTTGACCCGTCTGCCCCACTGGAGCCTGCCGCTGGTGGCCGCGCTGTGGATGGCCATGGGCACATGGCTGAACTGGGGCGCGCCGCAAAGCGCTCCGAGCGCTTCGTCATCGCGGCGTTGGCCATGGAGCCTGGTGCCGATCGCGCTGTGGGGGCTTTACATCTACCTCTCCGAGAGCTTCGGCATCGTCGATCTCGGCGCAGTGTTCTTCCACCTGCAGGCCGGCATGACCGACCACGGCGGCGTCAGCCGTATCGGCGCGGCCATCGGCTATACCCTGACCATGGTGGCGCTGCTGGCGGCGATCACCTGGTTGATTCGCCATGACCGCCGCTGGAGCCTGACCGAACCCTTTCTGGCCATGGCGTTACTCGCCACCAATCCGCTGCTCTATGGCGTCACCCAGCGCGGCGCGGCCATCGTCACCGACGACGGCGCCTGGCTCGACCGCCAATACGTACAGCCGGTCATTCTGGAGGCGCCCGAAGAGCGACCCAACCTCCTGCTCATGTATCTGGAAAGCATCGAGCGCACCTACGCCGACCGGGAGCGTTTCGGTGATGCCTATGCCGACCTGGATGCCATCGGCGAGCATGGCCTGGCCTATGAGGGGGTCTATCAGATCGACAACACCGGCTGGACCATGGCCGGCATGATCGCCAGCCAGTGCGGCAGCCCCCTGATGCCGGCCGGACTGCTGCACGACCGCCAGTTCACGCCGCTGGATAAGGTGGTACCCGGCGTCGACTGCCTGGGAGACCTGCTGGCCGAACAGGGCTATCGGCTCAGCTACCTGGGTGGGGCCAGCACGGCTTTTGCCGGCAAGGGGATCTTCTACAAGGGGCACGGTTTCGAAACCGTGCTCGGGCGTGAAGACCTGCAGCCCCTGCTGGACGATCCCGATTACGTCAACAACTGGGGACTCTACGACGACTCGCTCTATGATTTCACGCTCGAGGAGATGCGGCGACTCGACCAGGAGCCAGGGCCCTGGGGAGTGGTCAACCTGACCCTTGCCGGCCATGCCCCCCGTGGCTATCCCGCCCAAGCCTGCATCGACCGCCAGGGTGAGTTCGACGGCGTCGACATCCTCTACTCGGTAGAGTGCTCGGCCTGGCTGGCCCGCGACTTCCTCGAGCGAGCCGATGCCGAGGGACTGCTCGACAATACTGTCGTGATCATCGCCAGCGATCACCTGACCATGCGTGTCTCGGCCTGGGAGCAGCTGATCCAGGGCGAGCGTGACAACACCTTCATGCTGCTGGGGCCGGGGATTCCCGTGGGACGCGAGAGCCGCGAGGCTTCCATGGTGGATGTCTTTCCCACCATTCTCGAAGCCATGGGTTTCACCATCGACTGGCACCGCGCCGGCCTGGGGGTTTCGCTGCTCTCCGACGAGCCGACACTCCTCGAGGAGTACAGCAAGACCGAGATCAATGCCCGAATGCGTGAAGAGCGGGCGCTTCAGGAGCGCCTGTGGAATGGCCTGGCCCCCGAGCCGCAGCCTGCTCCCGAGCAGGAGAAACAGGAGCAGGTGGTGGAGACTCCGGTGGATTCCACCGGCGAAGAGCCTGCCGCGGTACAGTGAAACGGTCGCTCTGGCTTTCAGTCGCGAGTCACCGGGATGGCGGACTCTGTAAGCACGGCGGCCAGCACCCGCTGAGGCGACAGCTGCACCAGGCAGTTGGTGTGCCCCAGCGGGCAGGTGCGCTCGAAGCAGGGCGAACAACCCAGCCCCAGATAGTGGATCTCGGCCCTGTCGGTGAGCGGCGGCGTATAGGCAGGCGACGACGAGCCATACAGCGCATGCACGCGGGTACCCACCGCCGCGGCCACGTGCATCAGCCCTGAGTCGTTGGTCACGACCTGCTGGCAGTCGGCGAGCAGATCGACCGCATCGGCCAGCCGGGTCTGTCCGCACAGGTTGTGAACGTACGGCAGGCCTGCGGCGATTGCCTCCCCGGCGGCGACGTCCTTGGGGCCACCCATCACGCGAATCTCGAAGCCCTCGTCCACCAGGCGCTCGGCAAGCTCGCGGAAATGGCCCAGCGGCCACTGCTTGGCCGGCCCGTACTCGGCCCCGGGCATCATGCCGACGGCCGGCCGTGAGCTCAGGCCCAGGCGCGTGCGCAGCTCATCGAGGTTGTCCGTGTCGATCCGCAAGCGCGGCCGGGGAATGGCGAAATCGCCGCGCCGGGCTTCCTCGGCTGTCAGTCCCAGCGCCACGAAGCGCTTCACGGTCTGGTCCAGCAGGGTCTTGTCGAGTTCGCGGCGCTCGTTGAGCAGGCCATAACGCTGCTCACCGGTGAAGCCGATACGACGCGGAATCCGGGCCAGAAACGGCACCAGCGCCGATTTCCAGGAGCGCGGCAGCACGATGGCCCGGTCGAAACGCCCGCGCAGCCGCCCGGCCAGGGCGCGCCGGGTGGACCAGCCGAACTCACCGTGGCCGACGTCCAGGCTCGCCACTTCATCGACCTCGGCCATGCGCTCCAGAATCGGCTGCGACCAGCCCGGCGCCACCACACCGATGCGGCATCCCGGCTGGTTTTGCTTGAGGGTCATGAACAGGCTCTGGGCCATGACCATGTCGCCGACCCAGGAGGGGCCGACCACCAGGATACGCGGGGCTGTGGAGGCAGCCGCCTGGCTCATCCCCTGGCCCCGGCCAGCCACTCGAGATACGCCTTCACGCCCTCGGCCACGGTGCGGAACTCGCTCTCGTAGCCGGCCTCACGCAGGCGCGAGATGTCGGCGCGGGTATAGCTCTGATAGCGCCCCTTGAGTTCGTCGGGAAAGTCGATGTACTCGATGCGCCCACGGCCATGGAAGTCGATGACCGCCTCGGCGATGGCCTTGAACGGCTCGGCCCGGCCGGACCCGAGGTTGAAGATGCCCGACTTGTCGGGGTTGTCGAGGAACCACAGGTTGACGTTCACCACGTCGCCGACATACACGAAGTCGCGACTCTGCATGCCCGCCTCGTAGCCGTCCCAGCCACCGAACAGCCTGAGGCCCTGGCCCGCCGAAATCTGGGTGTGGTTGTGGTAGGCCACGCTCGCCATCTTGCCCTTGTGCTGCTCACGCGGGCCGTAGACGTTGAAGTAGCGGAAGCCCACCACCTGACTGGTGAACTCATCCCAGTGCTGGCGCACGTACTGATCGAACAGCAGCTTGGAGTAACCGTAGACGTTAAGGGGCTTCTCGTGTTCTGGCTCCTCGCGGAACACCTGGCTGCCGCCGTAGGTGGCCGCCGACGAGGCATAGAGAAAGGGGATGCCCTGCTGCTGGCAGTAGTGCAGCAGCACCTTGGAGTACTCGAAGTTGTTGTCGAGCATGAAGCGGCCGTCCCACTCGGTGGTGTCCGAGCAGGCCCCCTCGTGGAAGATCGCCTCGATCGGCGGCAGGCGCGAGGGCTCACCGCGCAGTGCCGCCTCGACGCGGGCACGGAAGTCGTCCTTGTCGAGATAGTCGCCCAGGGTGCAGTCCGCCAGGTTGACGAACTTGGTGCCGTCGGAGAGATCGTCGACCACCAGCACGTCGTTGCGCCCACGCTCGTTGAGAGCCTTGACCAGATTCGAGCCGACGAAGCCGGCGCCACCTGTCACTACGATCATGTAAACCTCGCTGGGGCGCAAGCGCTGCGCCTATAACCCATGTGCCTGTGATTGTATACTTGACGCCCTGTGAATTCATGGCCAACGGTGCTTCCGCAATGACACTCTCGTCAAACCCGTCGCAGACGCTCTCGTCGACCTCGGCCTCAGGGTCGACGCCAGACGCGACCACTTTTCAGGGCCTAATACTCGCCTTGCAGCAGTACTGGGCCGAACACGGCTGCGTAGTGCTCCAGCCGCTGGACATGGAGGTCGGGGCCGGCACCTTCCACCCCGCCACCTTCCTGCGCTCCATCGGCCCGGAGACGTGGAATGCCGCCTACGTGCAGCCTTCCCGTCGCCCCACCGACGGTCGCTACGGCGAGAACCCCAACCGCCTGCAGCACTACTACCAGTTCCAGGTGGTGATGAAGCCCTCCCCCGCCGACCTGCAGGAGCGCTTCCTGGGCTCGCTCGAGCGTATCGGCATCGACCCGCTGGTGCATGACATTCGCTTCGTCGAGGACAACTGGGAGTCGCCGACCCTGGGCGCCTGGGGCCTGGGTTGGGAGGTCTGGCTCAACGGCATGGAGGTGACCCAGTTCACCTACTTCCAGCAGGCCGGCGGACTCGAGTGCTACCCCGTCACCGGTGAGCTCACCTACGGTCTCGAGCGCATCGCCATGTACCTGCAGAACGTCGACAGCGTCTACGACCTGGTGTGGACCATCGCCCCGGACGGCACCAAGGTCACCTACGGCGACGTCTATCTGCAGAACGAGCGCGAGCAGTCGGCCTACAACTTCGAACATGCCGACGTGCCGGTCCTGTTCAACGCCTTCGACCACCACGAGCGCGAGTGCACCAAGCTGCTCGAGGCAGGATTGCCGCTGCCGGCCTATGAGCAGGTGCTCAAGGCCTCTCATACCTTCAACCTGCTGGATGCCCGCCACGCCATCTCGGTGACCGAACGGCAGCGCTTCATCCTGCGTGTGCGCACCATGGCCCGCGACGTGGCCCATGCCTATTACGCCTCGCGCAAGGCCGCCGGCTTCCCGCTGGCCCCCGAAGCCCTGCGCCAGGAGCTGCTGGCTCAGGACATGAACGCCGAACAGGGAGACGCGTGATGGCTGCCAATACCTTTCTGATCGAGCTGGGCGTCGAGGAATTGCCGCCGAGCGCCATCGACACGCTCTCCGACGCCCTGGCCGACGGCATTCGCCGCGGCCTGAGCGAGGCCGAGATCGCCTTCGGCGACATTCGCGCCTATGCCACGCCGCGCCGCCTGGCGGTGCAGGTGATGGAGCTGGCCGACAAGCAGCCCGACCGCGAAGTCGAGCGCCGCGGCCCGGCCTTGGCCGCGGCCTACAAGGACGGCCAGCCTCGCGATAT
>NZ_BAEU01000020.1:0-12955 GCF_000246875.1 Halomonas sp. KM-1 | reverse complement strand
GAGGTCCTCGATGGCGTCGGCGGACAAACTGCCGTCATGGATCATGTCCATGAACTTCATGCCAACCAGTGGTATGCAGTGGTGGGCGGGCTTGGGCACTTCTTCGTACCAGGCCTCGTACAACCCAATGTTATCGAGCACCTTGCGCACGTCCGGGGCGGCCATGTCGGCACCGAAGTTGCACGGCGCCGGCATGGCCAGAAAGGTGCCCGGGCTGACCCACTCGCGCTTGACCAGCGGATAGTCGTCGGGATTACCCACTTCCCCCGAGGCGCAGTAGGTCACGATGTCGGAGTCGCGCACCACCGATTCGATGTCATCGACCACCTCGATGGTGGCGATCTGCGGATAGTTCTCGCGCACCCAGGCGATGAAGGTCTCGAGGCTCTTCTTGCCGCGCCCTTTGACCTTGACGGTATCGATCTGCGGACAGGCGGCGATGAAGGCCGCCAGCGAGGTGCGCGCCATGACGCCGGGCCCGTAGATACCCACCACCTTGGAGTCCTTGCGCGCCAGATGACGAGCACCAACGCCCGGCACCGCGCCGGTGCGGTAGGCCGAGAGCAGGTTGGCCGACATGTACGCCAAGGGCGCGGCCGTGTCGGCATCGCTGAGCGTAAACATCAGGATGGAGCGCGGCAGCCCCTTATCCCGGTTCTCGATGTTGGAGCCGTACCACTTCACGCCAGCCGTGCAGAAGTTGCCGCCGAGGTAGGCGGGCATCGCCATCATGCGGCGGTCGGCGGTGGGCTTGGGCATGTTGGGAAAGGGGGAGTTCTCGGGGAACATGATCATGGCCCCGTGGGAGTCGTTGTTGGGACCCGCCATGCGGTAGTCGCCTTGATGGAGCAGCCCGAACATCTCCTCCATGGTGTCCACGCAGGCCGGCATATCGGTGACGCCCGCTCGAACCATGTCCTGCTCGGAGAGGTAGATGAAATCGATTCTGGTGTCGTTGGCCATTGCTGAGTACCGATTTGTTATTGGAAAACCGTCAGGTTTCATCGACTGCTCCAGGCCAGGCGTGATAATTCATGACTGGAGCAGGCCAGGCCCCCATACTTGCGTGTCGATGAACATCGGCGTTAACACAAATCGGCAATATAGGCTTTCCGACCCAAGCCTCTTGCGTGGTAGCCCCTGCGATGAGGACAACATCGGGCCGATCACTTCGACCGCTGAGCGGCACGCCGTCGCGGCCCGTGAAGCCCGGCTCCGGTAGCGTTACACTACGGACCATCCTCCGCCGCCACCTTCGAGGCCCTCGATGAGTCGCCACCTGCTCTCCGTCGATTCCCTGACCCGCGATAGCGTCAACCACCTGATGCATGTCGCCGCCCGCATGGAACCCATCGCCCAGCGCCGCCAGGTCACCCGGGTGCTGGAGGGCGCCGTGCTCGGCAACCTCTTCTTCGAGGCCAGCACCCGTACCCGGGTCAGCTTTCACGCCGCCTTCTGTCGCCTGGGCGGCAGCGTGTGCGACACCACCGGCTTCACCTTCTCCTCCATGGCCAAGGGCGAGTCGCTCTACGACACCAGCCGGGTGATGAGCGGCTACTGCGACGCCATCGTCATGCGCCACCCGGATCAGGGCTCGGTGGCCGAATTCGCCGCCGCCACCCACGTGCCGGTGATCAACGGCGGCGACGGCCCCGGCGAGCACCCCAGCCAGGCGCTGCTCGACTTCTACACCATCGACAAGGAGTTCACCCGGCTGGGCAAGAAGCTCGCCGGCGCCCACGTGCTGCTCACCGGCGACCTCAAGTACGGGCGTACCGTGCACTCGCTGATCAAGCTGCTGTCGCTCTACGACCCCATGCGCATCACCCTGGTGGCGCCGCCGGGGCTGGAGATGCCCGACTACCTCATCGATCTGGTCGCCTCCCGCGGCCACCGCATCGAGCAGCGCACCAGCCTGGCCGACGACTACACGGACGTGGACGTGGTCTACACCACGCGCATCCAGAAGGAGCGCTTCACCGCCGAGATGAGCGAGGGCTTCAGCCTGTCGCGGGACTTCACCGTCGACCGCGCCTTCATGGACAAGCGCTGCGGCCGTGACACCATCGTCATGCATCCGCTGCCCCGCGACAGCCGGCCGGAGGCCAACGACCTCGACGTGGATCTCAACGGCGACCCGCGCCTGGCGATCTTCCGCCAGACCGACAACGGCATCCCGGTGCGCATGGCGATCTTCGCCACCCTGCTGCAGGTAGACGAGCTGATCGAGAAGGACCTGCGTCCGGTACGCTGGTTCGTGCCCGAGCGGGTGGGTGTGGACGACAGCGCACTCTGACGATGCTGCAACCAACGCTGGGCATCGCTATGCTGTTCAGTAACGAGTAATGTAAGAGCACGAATAACAACGGCGTTGTCGCCCACGGCAACCGTAGAGAGGAGATGTGACGCATGACTCTGGAACGCGCTTACATATTGCTGGCGGTCTTCTATAGCGCCCTGGTGGCGATCGGCGCCATCGCCCTGCTGGTGGGTGGCGGCCCTGTCTGGGGGGTGGCGATACTGCTGCTCGGCGCCCTGGTGGCCGCCGGCCTGTGGGGCCAGACCCTGGGCAAGCCGGTGATGAACCCACGCATGTGGCGCCCGCTGACGGGTATTCTGGCGGTCGGTTTCGTGCTGCAGCTGTTCGCCGTGTTCTCGCTCTCACTCTCAGGGGCCGAGCTCACCTGGCTGCTCACCGGCGCCATCTTCTCCGTGCTGCCGGCCATCATGCTGTTCCAGTACGGCAAGCGGGACCAGGAAGTCTGGGCCACGCCCGAGGAGTGCGAGGGCGGCAAGATGCTGCGTGAGCTGCTGGCCAGGCAACGCGAGCTGGTGCTGGAAAAGCAGGAGGCCGACCGCCAGGCCACGGTCAAGTTGACCAAGGAGGGCGACACCTACCGCGCTAGCGTCACTCGCGGCAACGGCGTCGAGGTGGAGCGCTTCGAAGAGCGGTTCGCCTGCCCTGCCACCCTGGCCTTCTTCGTCATCAAGTACACCTGCATCTCGGTCAACGACATCGCCGCCCAGTATGCCGAGGAGCGCGCGCTGACGACCTGAACGGCTCGTGTGCCCACATGCATTCGTCTCGTTTCGAACGGACCCCGACGGGGTCCGTTCTGCGTTTGTCCGTCACCTATTGCGGCCTTTCGACCACAGGGCTGTTGTGGTTTTTGGATATCCACACGTGTTCTGCAACCATGGCGCCGCCTGCTCCCCGGGTCAACACTGAAGCGGACGGGTTGACGACGAGACGCCCGTCGCCTCGATACCGACAACAACAATCGCGGAGCGCACGATGGCGGAGGCAATCATCGAGACCCGGCAGCTGACCAAGAGCTTCCGGGGCTTCAAGGCGGTCAATGGCATCTCCATCCGGGTCGAGCCCGGTACCATTCATGCCCTGATCGGCGCCAACGGCGCCGGCAAGACCACCTGTTTCAACCTGCTCACCAAATTCCTCGAGCCCAGCGCGGGCAGCATCTTCTTCAAGGGCAGAGACATCACCCGACTCAAGCCGGACCAGGTGGCACGCCTGGGCATGGTGCGCTCGTTCCAGATCTCGGCGGTCTTCAGCCAGCTGACGGTGCTCGAAAACGTCAAGCTGGCATTGCAGCGCCGGCGCGGCGAGTCCTACGACTTCTGGGCCTCCCAGCGTCGGCTCGACGAATATCGCGAGCGCGCCATGGGCCTGCTGGAGGAGGTGGGCTTGAGCGAGTGGGCCGATACCCCGGCCGCCGAGCTGCCCTACGGTCGCAAGCGCGCCCTGGAGCTCGCCACCACCTTGGCCCTGGACCCCGAGCTGATGCTGCTCGACGAACCGCTGGCCGGCATGGGCACCGAGGACGTGGGCCGTACCGCCGAGCTGATCCGGCGTGTGGCCGCACAGCGCACGGTGCTGATGGTGGAACACAACCTGGGAGTGGTGGCCGAGCTCTGCGACCGCATTACCGTGCTGGCGCGGGGCGAGGTGCTGGTGGAGGGCGATTACGCCACCGTATCGCGGGACGAGCGGGTGATCGAATCCTATATCGGAGGAGCGCAGCATGCCTGAAGCCGCCATCGCACACAGCGTCGAGCCGATGCTGGCCATTCGCGACCTTCACGCCTGGTACGGCGAGAGCCACGTGCTGCACGGCATCGACCTGGAGGTACTGCCGGGCCAGGTGGTAACCCTGCTGGGACGTAATGGCGCCGGCAAGTCCACCACGCTGAAATCGATCATGGGTATCGTGCCACGGCGCCAGGGCCACATCCGCCTCCAGGGCAGCGAAACCATCGCCATGCGCCCTTTTCAGATCGCTCGCCACGGCGTGGCTTACTGCCCGGAGGATCGCGGCATCTACGCCACGCTCGATGTGCGCGAGCACCTCGAGCTACCGCCCCTGGTCGACGACAGCGGCCTGAGCACCGAGCAGGTGCTGAACCTGTTCCCCAACCTGCGCGAGCGGCTGCACAGCCCCGGCAGCAAGCTTTCCGGGGGCGAGCAGCAGATGCTGGCCATCGGTCGCACCCTGCGCACCGGCGCCAGGCTGCTGCTGCTCGATGAGCCCACCGAAGGGCTCGCGCCGAGCATCGTGGAGCAGATCGGTCGCACCATCCATCAGCTCAAGGAGCAGGGGTACACGATCCTGCTGGTGGAACAGAACCTGCGTTTTGCCATGAGCGTGGCCGACCATTTCTACCTCATCGATCACGGTCAGGTGGCCGCCCGCTACGACCGCAAGGGCATCGAGCAGGATGCCGACGAGCTGCTGTCCCGGCTTGGCGTCTAGCCACCGGCTCAGCTACGGGAACGATGGCGAAAGTGCGAGGGCGAGATGCCGTTCATGCGCTTGAAGGTCTTGGAGAAGGCGAAGGCGCTGCGATAGCCCACCCGCTCGGCGATCTCCTCGATCGGCAGGTCGCTGGTCGCCAGCAGGTGGGTGGCATGCTGCATGCGCAGCTGGGTGAGCTGCTGCATCGGGCTGCGCCCGAAGACCTTGCGGCTGATGCGTCGCAGGTGCTCGGTGCTGACATGGGCGATCTCGGCCATCTCCTCGATGGTCCAGTGCCGCTCCAGCGTCGGGATCACGGCATCGAAGACCGCCACGATGCGGGCATCCCGACGCCAGGGGTCGGCAAAGCGCGCGATGTAGTTCTCGATGGTATCGATCCACATCACGCAGCTGGCCGGATCCGCCTGACCGTGGAACACCTCGCTGTAGAGCCCCATCACGGCGTGCTTCATCGGCTCGGGGTCGAAGTGCTGCATGATCGGGGCGATGGTGCCGACCACCGAGCGCGGGGCGCTGGGCAGGTAGCGCAGCCAGCAATACTGCCAGCGCTTCCCGGGTACGGCATGAAAGGCATGCAGCGCATGAGCCGGAGCGAAGGACATCATGCTGCCGCGCATGGTGCACCAGCGCCCGTCGAGCAGCATGCGCCCCTCGCCGCCGAGAGAGCCGTGGATATAGGCGCCGCTCAGCCGGGTACGCACGATGCGATAGGGCACCGCGGCATCCCCCACGCCAACGTGGGAGATATGCCGCTGCTCGAGCGCGGCGCAATCCTCGGCGCGCACGATCCACTGCTGGGTATCGTCGCCGACGATGTGGGTTTCGGATAGCTGTTCGTGTTCTGCAGCCATGGCGCGTTCGCCCATGTTGGCTCTAACTGATAAAGGCCCAACGGTACCTACCGTTCGAATCAACGCAAAACCAAAACAATAGCGAGTCGAGAAACAGGAGACATAACAATGCCAGCCAAACACTCCTTCAAGACCCTGGCCCTTTCCACCGCGGTGCTGAGCCTCGGCGGCTTCACCAGCGCCATGGCCAGCGAGGCCTACTCCGACGGCGTAGTGCGAATCGGCGTGCTGACGGACATGTCGGGGATCTATACCGACCTGTCCGGCGAGGCGGCGGTGGAAGCCGTACGCATGGCCGTCGAAGACTTCGGCGGCGAGGTCAACGGCGTGCCCATCGAGGTCATCCATGGCGACCATCGCAATCGCGCCGACACCGGCGCCAGCCGTGCCCGGGAATGGTACAACAACGACGGCGTCGACATGATCAACGATCTGTCCAACTCCGGCGTCGCCTTGGCGGTGGCCGCCGTGGCCGCCGAGCAGCAGCGCCACGCCATCGTCAACTCTTCGTCCAACATCGGCCTGACCAACGACTACTGCTCGCCCTACGTGACCCACTACACCTACGACGCCTACTCGCTGGCACAGGGCACCGGTCAGTCGATCGTCGAGGATGGCGGCGACACCTGGTTCTTCCTCACGGTGGACTTCGCCTTCGGCATCGGGCTCGAGGAGCAGGTGTCCCAGGTGGTACGCGACGCCGGTGGCCAAGTCGTCGGGGCGGCCCGCCACCCGCTCAACACCACCGACTTCTCCTCCTACGCGCTGCAGGCCCAGGCCTCGGGCGCAGAGATCATCGGCATCGCCTCCACCGGCGCCGATGCCATCAACGCCATCAATGCCCTGGCCGAGTTCGGCGTCACGCCCGACCAGCGCCCGGCCGCCCTGCTGCTGTGGTACGACGACATCGTCAGCCTGGGGCTGGAAACCGCCCAGGGACTGATGCTGACCAACGCCTTCTACTGGGACGCCAACGAAGGGACGCGCGAGTTCTCGCAGCGTTTCTACGAGCGCACCGGCCGCATGCCCAACATGGCGCACGCCGGCAACTACTCTTCCACCATGCACTACCTGAACGCCGTCGAAGCCGCCGGCACCGACGACGCGACGGCCGTCTCCGAGAAGATGCGGGAGCTGGAGATCAACGACTTCTTCGCCACGGGCGGCTATATCCGTCCCAATGGGCGCATGGTCCACGACCAGTATCTGTGGGAGGTGAAGTCGCCCGAGGAGTCGGAGTACGACTACGACTTCCTGCGCCTGCTGGCCACCATTCCCGGCGAAGACGCCTTCCAGCCCCTCGAAGAGAGCACCTGTCACCTGCTCAACGGCAACTGATGACTTACCGCGCATGCCGGTCCACGGCCCGGCATGCGCCCCTACTTCGTTGATCTTGTGAGCAAGTGATCATGGACATTTTCGGCATTCCCATTCAGGCCCTGCTGGGACAGCTCATGCTGGGCATCGTCAACGGCTCCTTCTACGCGGTGCTCAGCCTCGGGCTGGCGATCATCTTCGGGGTACTCAAGATCGTCAATTTCGCCCATGGCGCCTTCTTCATGCTGGGGGCTTTCACCGCCTTTCTGCTCGCCCAGTACATGGGGCTCAACTACTGGGTCACGCTGCTGGTGGCCCCGCTGCTGGTAGCCGTCTTCGGCATGCTGTTCGAGTTCCTGTTCCTGCGCCGGCTCTACGGGCTCGACCCGATCTACGGCCTGCTGCTGACCTTCAGCCTGGTACTGGTGCTGGAGGGTGGCTTCCGCGTCGCCTTCGGCTCCTCCGGCCAGCCCTTCGCCACCCCGGAACTGCTGCGCGGCACCATCAACCTGGGCTTCATGATCCTGCCGCTCTATCGCGGCTTCGTGATCCTCTCGGCGCTGCTGCTGTGCCTGGTCACCTGGTTCGTCATCGAGCGCACCTCGCTGGGCGCCAGCCTGCGCGCCGCCACGGAGCGCTCGGAGCTAACCCAGGCCTTCGGCATCAACGTGCCGCGCCTGATCACCCTGACCTACGGCGTCGGCGTCGGCCTGGCGGCCTTCGCCGGGGTGCTGGCCGCGCCCATCTTCCACGTCAATCCCTCCATGGGCTCCAGCCTGGTCATCATCATCTTCGCCGTGGTGGTGATCGGCGGGCTAGGCTCGATCATGGGTGCCATCGTCACCGGGCTGGGCCTGGGCGTGGTGGAAGGCTTCACCCGGGTGTTCTACTCGGAGTTCTCCTCCACCATCGTCTTCCTGGTCATGGTGCTGGTGCTGCTGCTGCGCCCGGCCGGTCTGTTCGGCAGGGAGGAGGGCTGACATGCGCACTCTGTCCTACACGGCCCTCGCCCTGCTGGTGCTGACACTGCTGGTCATTCCGTTCGTGCCCCAGCTGATCTACATCGTCTTCGTCATGAAGACGCTGTGCTTCGTGCTCTTCGCCTGCTCCTTCAATCTGCTGCTGGGGCATACCGGCATCCTCTCCTTCGGTCACGCCGCCTTCTTCGGCACGGGAGCCTACGTGACCGGACAGCTGGTCAAGGCGTACGGCGTCCCTACCGATCTGGGCATTCTGGCCGGCGGCCTGGTGGCGGCCGTTCTGGGGGCGATAGTCGGAAGTCTGGCCATCCGTCGCAGCGGAATCTACCTGGCCATGATCACCCTGGCGCTGTCGCAGCTGGTCTATTTCTTCTTCCTTCAGGCGCCGTTCACCGGCGCCGAGGACGGCCTGCAGCGGATCCCCCGCGGCACCTTCCTGGGAGTGATCGACCTGCGCAGCGACACGGCGCTCTACTACGTGGTGCTGGGTATCGTCGCTGCCGGGCTGTGGCTGGTATGGCGTACCGTCAATTCGCCGTTCGGCAACGTGCTGCGGGCCATCCGCGAGCATGAGCCGAGAGCGATCTCGCTGGGCTACCCCGTGGCGCGCTACAAGATCCTGGTGTTCACCATCTCTGCCGGTCTGGCCGGTATCGCCGGCTCGCTCAAGGCCATCGTGTTCCAGCTGGCCGCCCTCTACGACGTGCACTGGCACACCTCGGGCGACGTGATCCTGATGACCTTGCTGGGCGGCATGAACACGGTATTCGGCCCGGCGGTAGGCGCTGCCCTGGTCTCCGCACTCAACCACTACATGGACCCTTTCGGCGCCTGGGTCACGGTCATCACCGGGCTGGTCTTCATGACCTGCGTGCTGACCTTCCGCCAAGGCGTGGTCGGCCAGCTCGGCCAATGGCTCCGCTCACGCCGCACCCCGACACCTTCCGCCAAGGTTCAGCACCGCTCACACGTTCAGCAGCACTGACTAGGAGTACTGACATGCCCGTTTTCGACCGCAACACCCTCATGGCCCGCTTCCAGGAGATGGTCGCCCGCGGCCAGCCGATCATCGGCGGCGGCGCCGGTACCGGCATCTCGGCCAAGTGCGAGGAGGCCGGCGGCATCGATTTGATCGTGATCTACAACTCCGGCCGCTACCGCATGGCGGGCCGCGCCTCCTCCGCCGGCCTGCTGGCCTACGGCAATGCCAACCAGATCGTGCAGGAGATGGCGCTGGAGGTGCTGCCGGTGGTCAAGCGCACCCCGGTGCTGGCCGGGGTCAACGGCACCGATCCCTTCGTGATCATGCCCAAGCTGTTGCGGGAGCTGAAGGAGCTGGGCTTCTCCGGGGTGCAGAACTTTCCCACCGTGGGCCTGATCGACGGTACCTTCCGCGTCAGCCTGGAGGAGACGGGGATCTCCTACGGCAGCGAAGTGGACATGATTCGCCTGGCCCATGAGATGGACATGCTCACCACGCCCTATGTGTTTTCGGCCGACGAGGCCGTGGCCATGGCGGAGGCGGGCGCCGACATCATCGTGGCGCACATGGGCGTCACCGTGGGCGGCACCATCGGCGCCGAGTCGGCCAAGAGCCTCGACGAGTCGGTACGCCTCATCGATGACTGGGCCGAAGCCGCCAGGCGGGTGCGGCGGGACGTGATCATCCTGTGCCACGGCGGCCCCATCGCCACCCCGGAAGATGCCGCCTACGTGATGCGCGAAAGCGAGCACTGCAACGGCTTCTACGGCGCCAGCAGCATGGAGCGGCTGCCCACGGAGATCGCCCTCACCGAGCAGATTCGCCGCTTCAAGGCCATCAGCGACTATCAGGAGACCGCCTCATGACCCGTGTCTACGTCAGCGCAGTGATGCCCATTTCCCTGGCCCAGGCCTGGAGCGTGCTGCGCGATTTCAACGGCCTGCCGAACTACCATCCCTTCTTCGCCAGGAGCGAGATCGAGGGGGGCAAGCCAGCCGACCAGGTCGGCTGTGTGCGCCACTTCCACGACCACGACGGCAACTTCATCCGCGAGGAGCTGCTCACCCTCTCAGACCGCGAACACCGCTGCTGCTACCGCATCCTCGAGGCTCCGGCGCTGCCGGTTCAGGACTACGTGGCGGAAATGCGCCTCAAGCCGATCACCACCAGCGGGCAGTGCTTCGGCGAATGGTGGGCGGAGTTCGAGGTGGCCGAGGCCGACCGAGAAGACGTCGTGCAGCGGGTCTCGGATACCTTCCGGCTCGCCTTCGAAGGTGCCGCCGAGAGCCTGGCCAAGGCCTGACGGTATCGATCAAGGCGCTCATTCCCAACAACGAGGCCGGCGCGACGAACGCCGGCCGGGAGGCACCATGGCAAAGACAGCCTTCGTCATCGGCACCTGCGACACCAAGGCCGAGGAGTTGCGCTACCTTCGCGAGCTGCTGCGCTCTGCCGGGGTCGACGCCCGGATCGTCGACGTGGGAACCAGCGGCAACGCTGCGCAGGCGGCAGACATCACCTCCCACCAGGTGGCCGCCTGCCATCCCCAGGGCAGCCAGGCGGTGTTCGTCGACGATCGGGGCAAGGCGGTGGCGAACATGGCCGAGGCGTTGCGCCAGCTGCTGGCAGGCCGCGACGACGTGGCCGGCGTCATCGGCATTGGCGGCTCCGGCGGCACCGCGCTGATCACCCCGGCCATGCGCGACCTGGACATCGGCGTGCCCAAGGTGATGGTCTCGACCATCGCCTCGGGCAACGTGGCGCCTTATGTCGGCGCCAGCGACATCGCCATGATCTACTCCGTGACCGACGTGGCGGGACTCAACCGAATATCGCGCCGGGTGCTGGGCAATGCGGCCCATGCGCTGCTCGGCATGCTCGCGGGGCAGGTGCCCGAGGCCGCCGACGACAAGCCGGCCATCGGCTTGAGCATGTTCGGCGTGACCACCGCCTGCGTCAACGGGATCACCGGTGCGCTGGCCGCGGACTACGACTGCCTGGTGTTCCACGCCACCGGCACGGGCGGCGTCTCGATGGAGAAACTGGCGACCAGCGGCATGCTCAAGGGCCTGCTGGACATCACCACCACCGAGATCTGCGATCTGCTGATGGGCGGCATCTTCAGCGCCGGTGACACACGGCTGGACGTTCTGGCGCATACCGAGCTGCCCTACGTGGGTTCCTGCGGCGCTCTCGACATGGTCAACTTTGCCGGGCGGGAAACCTTGCCGGCGCACTATCGGCAGCGCCTCGTCTACGAGCACAACCCCCAGATCACCCTGATGCGCACCACCGCCGAGGAGAATGCATGGATGGGGCAGTGGATCGGGGAGAAGCTGAATCGCAGCCGGGGGCCGGTGCGCTTCTTGCTACCCGAAGGCGGGGTCTCGGCGCTGGATGCCCCCGGCCAGCCCTTCCATGACCCGGCGGCCGACGCGGCGCTGTTCGCGGCCCTGGAGGCGACGGTGCGGCAAACGTCCGAGCGACGGCTGATCCGCTGCCCCTGGCATATCAACGACCCGGAATTTGCGGCGGCGGCCGTGGCGGAGTTCCATGAGCTGATGGGCACCGGCCAGTCTTGCTGAGGGAGACCAGGGCCGGGCGACACTCAACGCGCTGGCGGCAGCCCCTCCTGACGGGCGAACCAGCTCTCGAGGATCAAGACGGCGGCAATGCCGTCGACGCCGTCGTCGCGGTAGCTCTTGGCGGGATTGCGCAGCAGCCCGGACTCCCGCGCGATGGCCTTGGCCTCACGGGTGGAACCGCGCTCGTCGACCATCTCGCAGGGTTTACCGTAGCGGCCGTAGAGCCGCTTGCCGAACTTGCGCGCCCTGGCGCTCATCTCCGATTCGCTGCCGTCCATGTTGAGTGGCAGCCCGACCACGAACAGGTCCGGCTGCCACTCCTCGACCAGTCGCGTGACGACGTTCCAGTCGGGGATGCCGTCGCGGGCCGGCAGCGGCTCGAGCTGGCGGGCGCTGGCCAGCAGCTCGTTGCCCACCGCCACGCCGATACGGCGGGTGCCGAAGTCGAACGCCAGGATCAGACGCTTTCCCGCAGCGGTCATCACGAATGCCCGGCTTCCCGCGACATCAGATTGAGGTCCACGCCGAGAATGCCGGCGGCGGCACTCAGGCGCTGCTCCGCCGGTACCTTGAACAGGATGTCGCCCTCCGCCTCGACGGTGAGCCAGGCGTTGTCCTTCAGCTCCTGCTCGAGCTGACCCGCCTCCCAGCCGGCGCAGCCCAGGCACACCAGGAACTCCTCGGGACCGCGGCCGGCGGCCAGCGCCAGCAGGATGTCCATGGAGGTGGTCAGGGCGATGTCGTCCTCCACCTGAATGCTGGAATCCCACGGGGTACTGGAGCCGCGATGCAGGATGAAGCCGCGGTCCTTGTGGGTCGGGCCGCCGTAGTAGACCGGCGCGTTGCGATGCGGGCTCTCCTCGCCGTCGAGTTCGAGCTGCTCGAACAGCGCGTCCAGGGTGATCTCCAGCGGGCGGTTGACGATCACGCCCATGGTGCCGTTCTCATCGTGGTCGCACAGATAGCTGAGGCTGCCGGCGAAGTTGGGATCTTCCAGGTGCGGCATCGCCAGCAGGAAATGACCTCTCAAGCCTAGGTTTTGCACGGATTGCATGGGACTCCCGGGCGGTGGACAAACAAAGCCTAGCGCACGCCACCGAAATGATTGCCTTGCCCGAACCGCCAGACGCGGGTGATGGAGAGACTGTCTAGCTCCCCCATGCTGCCGTCGAAGGGCCGGTAGGGCCCGGCACCGTGCACGGTATCCAGCGCCGCCTGATCGAGTTCGGTATGTCCTGAGGATTGTACCACCTCCGCCTGGCGAAGCTGACCATCTCGACCAATCACCACCCGAATGCGCAGTTGGCCGTGCAGGTGGCTCGGTGCAGGATGCACCCGATTGCCGTAGTCCTCGACGCGGCGGGTCCAGTCGTCGATGTAGCGCGCCTCGGCGGCCCGCTGTGCCGCACTGCGCGGCGCGTCGTCGGCCGGCCCGGCCAACTGCTGGTCGAGCCCCTGCTGTCGA
>NZ_BAEU01000021.1:0-10775 GCF_000246875.1 Halomonas sp. KM-1 | reverse complement strand
CGTGCGCAGTGGCACCGCGCAGGATCCAGGCCGGGCTCGACCAGGGAGCGGCATCGTGAAACTGCCGCCGCGCCACCGCCCTGCCCCGGGCCTCCACTCCCCAGGCAGCGGTCAGTACCTCGCCATTTGCCAATCTGAAGCGAACTCCATGCGCGGTGTTTTCGAGGCAGACCACGCGGGCCTCGATCAGCGGGACGCCGACCGCACGTAGATCCTCGAGCAGAGCCGCGTCGAAAGCGGGCCGGGGCAGCAGCCACTCGGCGTTGGGCGCCCGCGTCTCGCCCGCCCAGATGACCCGGCGCGGCAGGGGCCCCACCGCGCAGGCCGCGGCCCGAGACAAGCCCAGGCCGGCCAGGGCCTGAAGGCTGAGTCGGGAGATGCCCTCGATGGCGCGATAATCGCGACAGCGGCTCACCAGAGCGACCCGCCGACCGGCGCGGTGCAGCAGCATCGCCAGGGCGGCCCCCGCGGGGCCGCCTCCGGCGATCAGCACCGCCTCATCGCTCATTAGAAGAATACGCCTACCAGCAGTTGGGCATAGAAGGAGGTATCGTCATCGCCAAGCTGGGTGCCACCCTGCTCCGCGCTCCTGTCGGGGTTGTACCAGCCCAGCAGCGGCGAGACATACAGCCAGTCGGTGGGCAGCCATTCGAGATAGAGATTGTACTCGCGGCCCCCCATGTCGGGCTGATCGACCCGGTCGCGGCTCGAGAAGTCGTAGGCCAGCAGCCCCAGGTTCAGACTCTCGTTGATCGACCCCTCCAGCCCCAGCCGCCACACCTCGGCGTTGCTGTTGAAAGGACCGGCGTAGTTGGCCGCCACTTCGCCCTGGAACCAGGTGCCGTAGCCACGCGTGGCGCCGAAGAAGAGCGGATCCCACGCCTCGGAGAAGCGACTGTAGCGCAGCGACAGGGTGGGTTGACCGGGCAGCTCGCTGAAGGTCCAGGCCGGCTCCAGCGCCCAGGCATTCTCGCGGGTATCCTTGCGCTGGTGGGCCAATTCGCCGCGCAGGCTCAACGCCTCGTCCAGCAGGCGCTGCTCGAAGCGCAGTCCATAGACGTCCATGCCGTCGCGCTGGGCCAGGAACTCGTCGGCCTCGGCCTCGTCGACGCCCAGGCCGCGCAGGTAGGTGGCCTCCACCAGGCCGCTGCCATGATCATGAGAGAGGGTCAATGCCGCCATCTCGGTGCTGGCTTGGGCCGGATTGTCCGACTCGAACCAGGCCACCTGCCCCTGCCAGCCCTCGCGGCCCAGTGTCGCCGTCGCCGTACGGTCGAAGGCCTGGCGCCCGGCCAGGTAGTAGGCACCGCCGCGGTCCAGCTCCTCACCCAAGGCGTCACCCAGGCTGGTGGCATCGCCGGCCACCAGGAAGCCGTCGCCCAAGGTGATCGGCTGGCGCCCGGCAGAGACGTCCAGGCGCCAGGGCGAGGCCGGATCGCCCAGCGACTCGCTGCGGTAGCCGAGGAAGGCGTCCTCCAGTTCCAGCTCGCGCTCGTTGCCGGAAGTGAAGCCGGCGGCGTCGCCATCCCCCCAGGTGGCGGTGCCCACGGTGCTGACCCGGCCATAGAGGCCACCCTCCTTGGGGCTGAGTTCGGCGCCCAGGGTCAGCGTGCCCTCCTGCCAGCGATAGCGGCGTGCCTCGGCGGCGCCATTGGCATAACCCCGGTCGCTGTGGAAGGCCCCAAGTAGTGCCTGGATATCGATGTTCACCGTGGAGTGGCCGAGATCGGCCATCTCGTAGGCCTGGGCGGGCAGCGTGGCAACCAGCAGCACACCGCCTATCGCCCCGCACAGACGTGGCGAGGTGTTGTTCTTGTTCATCCTGTTGTTCCCCTTGAATGGAGGGTCCCTGGACAGGGACCCGGTTGCCTCACACGATCATGACGACAGATTTTTGTTCGGTGTAATGCTCGATCAACGAATCGCTGAGCTCGCGACCGATCCCCGACTGCTTGAAGCCGCCGAAGGGCATGCAGGCATCCAGCAGGTTGTGACCGTTGACCCAGACGCTGCCGGCCTCGATCTCCGGCACCAGGCGATTGACCGCCGAGAGATCGTTGGACCAGATGCTGGCAGCCAGACCGTAGGGCGAGTCGTTGGCCAGGGTCACCAGCTCGTCCAGCTCGCGGAAGGTCTGCACCACCACCACCGGGCCGAAGATTTCCTCCTGCACGCAGCGGCTGCTCTGGGCCAGGCCGGTGATCACCGTGGGCTCAACGAAATAGCCAGTGTCGCGCCCCGTACCGCCCCCGGTGACGATGGTTCCGCCGTCGCTGCGGGCCTGGTCGATGTAGGCGAGTACCCGGCTCTGCTGCTTGGCGGAGACCAGCGGTCCCAAGGTTGCAGTAAGCTCCCAGCCCGGGGCCAACGTCAATCCCCTCGCCTGCTCGGCGAGCCTGGCGACGAAGGCGTCGTGGATCGACTCATGCACGTAGATCCGCGAGCCGGCGGTACACACTTGCCCCTGGTTGAAGAAGATCGCCTGGGCGGCGCCGGCCGCGGCGGCCTCGACATCGGCATCGGCCAGCACCATCACCGGCGACTTGCCGCCCAGCTCCAGGGTGGTGCGGGTCAGGTTCTCCATGGCGGCATGGCCGATCTGCTTGCCTACCGCGGTGGAGCCGGTGAAGGCCACCTTGGCGATACCGGGATGCGCCGCCAGCGCTGCCCCGGCGGTATGGCCCAGGCCGGTGACCACGTTGAGGGTGCCGGCGGGGAAGCCCACCTGCTCGACGAGTTCCGCCAGCAGCAACGCCGTGAGCGGGGTGTCCTCGGCGGGCTTGAGCACGATGCTGCAACCGGCGGCCAGTGCCGGTGCCACCTTCCAGGCCGCCATCAGCAGCGGGAAATTCCACGGGATGATCGCTCCCACCACGCCGATGGGCTCGCGGCGGGTATAAGCCACGATCTGCTTGTCCTCGGGTACGAAAGGCATCGAGGGCGTCATGCTGCGCCCCTCGATCTTGGTGGCCCAGCCGGCGGTATAGCGGATGAAGTCGATGGCCAGGCTCACGTCCATGTGGCGCGAGAAGGTCACCGGCTTGCCATTATCCAGAGTCTCGAGCAGGGCAAAATCATCGGCGCGAGCTTCCAGGGCGTCGGCGAGGTCCAGCAGCAACTTCTCACGCCTCGCCGGTCGCGACTTGCGCCAGTGACGGAACGCCTCCCGGGCGGCGGCGACTGCGGCGTCGATATCGGCGGCGTCGCCGGCCGGCACCCGGCTGATCACCTCGGCGGTGGCGGGATTGTAGACGTCAAGGGTCCGGCCGCTGGCGGCAGGCAGCCACTCACCTCCGATGAAGTGAGTGTGGCTCTTGTCCAGCCAGGATTGAATCGTGGCAGAGAGCGGCGTCATGGTTGTACTCCTATGGGGCTGATTTATGATTGTCGGAGGGCCGTGTCGGCGTCGCACTGCCCGATGACTCCCTTCAGCATGTCTTAGCAAGCCCCGTGCCAGCTGAACGCGGACAAAATAAACACAATATAATCAGCGAGTTAATGACGGCCCAGAATTGCCCAACAGCGCTGTTGCGTCTCCGGACACGACGGCTGTCGCATCCTGGGACAGTTCGTCGGTCTCGCTGGGAGAGGGCCCATGACCATTCGAGCCGCCCTGAGAACCCCCGACGTGATCCGCCAGGTCCGCGAGCACCTGAGCCGTGGCCAGCTACCGGTGGATCTGCTCGATGCCAGCATTGGACGCTCCTGGCAACGCTGTCTGGACCACGGCCTTCTTCCCGGCACACGACTCGAGCTGTCGCAACTCGACAGCGGTGAGCTGCGCCTGCAGCGCGAGGCACATCGTCGCCTGATCGAGCTGGCCGATCCGTTGGTCAGTCGAGCCGCCGAGGATCTGCGCGGCTGCCAACTGCTGCTTGCCACGCCGGATGCCACCATTCTCAAGAGCTACGGCAGAGGCTTTGTCATCGGCGAGCACCTGCGCATCGGAGCAGGCATCAACCTGGACGAACGCCGGTTCGGCACCAACGCACCCGCCCTGGCGCTCATCGAGAGGGCGCCGGTGCTGGTCAAGTCCTGCGAGCATCTGCTGTTCCCCGACAATCCGGTCTCCTGCGTCGCAGCACCGCTGTTCGATCTCGATGGCAGCTGCCTGGGATTGATCGATCTCACCTTCGAGGCCAACCATCCGCGGCCCGAGATCTTCCTGCGCCGGGTTCAGCAGCTTACCGGAGCCCTCGAGCAACGCCTGTTCATACGCCACTACCAGCAGCGCTGGGTACTGCAGGTGCACGCTTCGCTGGCCGAGCTGGACGGGGTGAGCTGCGGCTTGGTGGCAATCAGCGACACGGGCTTCATCCTGGCCGTGGACTCCCAGGCCAGCCACTGGCTGGGGCAAGCCGCCGCTGCCTTGACGGGGCAGCCCGTCGAGGCGCTCTTCGGCAGCTCGTGGCCGGCATTACAACGCCAGTGCGAACGACAATCGACGCTGCTGGGCCTGGAGCTGACCGGCGGTCGGCTGTTCGGACGCCTCAATCCCCCCGAGCAGTGGCAACCTGCCGAGGTCGTTTCCACCACACTACCGCCACCCACAGCGACTCCCCTTGGCTGTCAGTTGAACGATTTGGTGGCGGACTGGCCCGCGCCCTTGGCCCGCGAGGCACACCGCGCTGCACGAGCACTGGCCGCGGGACTGCCCGTGTTGCTGCAAGGCGAAACCGGCACCGGCAAGGAGCAGCTGGCCAGAGCGCTGCATGCCAGCCTGGGCGAGCGGCGACCTTTCGTAGCGCTCAACTGTGCGGCCCTGCCCGAGAGCCTGATCGAGGCGGAGCTGTTCGGCTATGGGGAAGGCGCCTTCACCGGCGCCCGTAAAGGTGGCCACGGCGGACGCCTGGTGCAGGCCAACGGCGGCACTCTGCTGCTCGATGAGATCGGCGACATGCCCCTGGCGCTGCAGGCCCGGCTGCTGCGTGTACTGCAGGAGCGGGTGGTAACGCCGCTGGGCGATCATCGTGAGGTACCGATCGACTGTCAGGTGATCGCTGCCAGCCACCGAGATCTGGAGGAGCTGGTCGCCGCCGGCGACTTCCGTGAAGACCTTTTCTATCGTCTGGCGGCGGTGGTCGTGGAACTTCCCGCCCTGAGCGAGCATGCCGGCCTCGCAGCCCGGATCCGCAAGCGCTGGGCGGCACTGTGCCACGATCATGGACGCGATCTGGCCTTGGACGACCCATTGGTCGAGCGCCTTGCCGGCTATCCCTGGCCCGGCAACTGGCGGGAGCTGGAGCACTGTCTGGAAGCGGCACTGATGGGTGCCGATCCGGAGTGCCGAAAAGTCACGCTGGAAGACCTCTCACCGCGCTGGCAGCGCAAACTCGGCGCAGGCGGTATCGCCACCTGCGCCGACACGCCACCGACCATGCCGGCTTCAACCGAGTCCCCCCAGCAACTGCGCGAGCTGGAGCGCCTCCACATGCTGCGCACACTCGAGGCCCACGGCGGCAACATGACCAGCGCCGCCCGCGCGCTGGGCATCAGCCGCTCGACGCTCTATCGGCGGCTGGGGTAGCCGCCAACGACGCCCTGCACTTTACAGCACACCGCACCCCGCCTAAGGCCTCCCATCGTTCATCTGTACGATGGTCAGGTCCTTTCAGGTGGGGCGAAGATGGTGTCATGGCCTTGCTTCCCGGCCGACTCCAATAACAACAACGGTACCCGACGATGACCAAGCCCGATGCCGTGGCGTCCGACGACCTGCTGGGCGCCTTCAGCCAACTGCTCTGGGACATCAATCAACTTGCCCAGAAGCTGCCTCTGCCCGACTTCCACCCCGCGGCCCTGGCTCGGCTGCAAGAATTGTTGGCCTTCGACTGCGCCTGGTGGGGACGCTCGGTACTGATCGATGGGCGGATCGAGGAGCACAGCCGCTTCTTCTTCGAACTCCCCGAGGCGTACCTGGCCGACTGGCGCTCCATCGAGCATCAGGACGTCACCGTGGAGCGTAGCCACCGCGAGCCGGGGCAAGCGGTGATCGTCGACATGCGTGCCACCACCCCGGGGCTCGCCTGGCTGGGAGAACGCCATGACCTCAGCGAGCTGCTCTGCGTGATGCAGACCAACCCTCGCACTCAACTCAGCGACCATCTCTCGCTCTATCGGCGGCCCGGCTCGACCCGCTTCGGCGAGCGGGAACTCCGGCTGCTGACACACCTGATCAATCACCTCTCGATGGCAGTGGATGCCAGCCAGATCCGTACGCTGGTAGCGCGTCGCGAGTACCTTGAACGCCAGCCGCACCTGGCCTTGGCGGTGTGCGATCGCCAGGGCGTGCTGCATAGCGCCGAACGGGGCTTCAGCGACCTGCTCGGCGACGAGTGGCCCGACTGGCAGGGGCCAAGGCTACCGATAAGCCTGGGTGAAGCGGGTTACGAAGGTGCCCGGATCAGCATCCAGTGCCGCCCGGTCCTCGACCTCTGGCTGCTCACCGTCTGCCGCCTGGGGCCTCTGTCCTGCCTCAGCGGTCGAGAGCTGGCGGTCGCCCAGCACTTCGGCGGCGGGCTCACCTACAAGGAAATAGCCCGAGAGCTGGCGATCGCTCCCAGCACCGTGCGCCACCACATACGCAGCATCTACCAGAAACTCGACGTCCACGATAAGGCCAGCGTGGCCACCCTGGTCAACCGCTCGCCCCCTGGCTGATGCCTGCCGGGCCTAGAGCCCGCCTCATTCCCCACATGCCGACCATCGCCCGTCCGAACGGGTGAGGGCTTCGCCATGCCTGCGTCCTTACCAACCAAGAGGCGACACAATGACAACATCTCTCAAGCTACGGCGCTTCATCACCGGCCTGACCACGGCGCTGGCGCTGAGCGCCACTGCCGTCCAGGCCGCCGACCTCAACGCCCGAGACTTCCTGTCTGCCCCGGCAGGCACTTCGATAAGTGTGCTCTATCTGGCCAACGAACAGGCCAATCGCTTTCGCGGCGCAGCCGACCCCGAGGGCAATGCTCGCCTAGACGTGAACGCCTTGGTTTATCGCCAGGTTTGGTTCAGCAATATCTGCGGGCGCCTTTGCACACCCCAGTTCGTGGTGCCCCTGGTGGATGTGGATGCCCACCTGCCCGGTGCCGCCGAGCGGGAACGCCAGAGTGGCCTGGCAGATCCCCAGGTGGGCGGCACGCTGTTCTTCGTCGACCGTCCCGAGGACCGAGTCGCCAGCGGCTTGCTGTCGATGCTGACCCTGCCGGTGGGCGAGTACGACGGCCAGCGCCCGGGCACCTCTCCCGGCGCCAACCGCTGGGCGGCAACCTTCGTGTTCAATTACACCCAGGGAGTGGGCGAGAGATGGGTCCTGGAGGCCAACCTCGAAGCCCAACTCTACGGTGACAACGACGACTACCTGGGCATGACCCTCGAACAGGATCCGCTCTACCGTCTCCAGGCGTTCGCTTCCTACGACCTCACGCAGAGCACCTATGGCGCCCTGCGCTTGATCCATGCCGAGGGCGGCGCACTGCAGTTTGATGGTCAAGCGCTGAGCGACACTCGCCAGCGTTATACCCAACTGGGCGTAGAGCTGGGCCACCGGCTCACGCCCCGCCACCACCTGATGCTGTCCCTCTCGCATAACGTCGACACCGACAACGCCTTCCACGGCAGCCAGGCCCTGCTGCGCCTGGCCCGTGTGTGGTGAACCGCACGACCATCGGAGATCCCCCATGACTCTCGAGACATCGACTACCGAAGGCGCCTCGTCGCGCCGCATGATCGTCGCCATCGTCGCTTTCGCCGCCCTGGCCCCGGCGGCGCTGATGGTGGCTCCCGCCATCGCCGGACAATTGGTTTCACAACTGGCGCTCGGGCCCTCCCAGGTCGGCAACCTCTTGGCCATCGAGCTGGGCGCCTTGAGCCTGGCCACCCTGCCTGCCTACTGGTGGCTGCCGCGGGTCTCCTGGCGACGAGCGGCACTGCTGGCGGGGCTGGTCTTCGTTGCCGGCAACATCGCCTCGGCGCTGTTCGGCCAACAAGACTACGGGCTCTTGATGACGCTACGCTTCGTGACCGCCCTGGCTGCCGGCTCGCTGATGATCGTGTGCATCTCGGCGGCGGCACTGACCGCCAATAAGGATCGTGTCTATGGCCTCTGGGTGATGGGCCAGCTGGTAGTGGGTGCCGTGGGCCTGGCGTTGCTACCGCCTATGTTCGAGATATTCGGCCTCGCGTTTCTCTACTGGCTGCTGGCAGGGTCGATGCTGGCCTGCCTGCCGCTGGCCCGTTTCCTCCCGGCGAAAAGCACCCAGCGGAGTGCCGGCCAGCGCGACCGCCCCTTGCCGCGACTCAAGGCGGGGCTCGGTGTACTGGCCATCTTCACGTTCTACATCGACATAAGCGGGGTCTGGACGTTCATCGGTGCGATCGCCACCGAGAGCCGAATCTCCGCCGAGCATAGCGGCACCATCCTGGCGATCGCCACCCTACTGGGCA
Source organism: Halomonas sp. KM-1 (assembly GCF_000246875.1). Taxonomy (NCBI): domain Bacteria; kingdom Pseudomonadati; phylum Pseudomonadota; class Gammaproteobacteria; order Oceanospirillales; family Halomonadaceae; genus Halomonas; species Halomonas sp. KM-1. The sequence continues at coordinate 2,330 of NZ_BAEU01000021.1, read as the reverse complement.
TTGTCGGCGCCGCCTGTGCCAGCCTGCTGGGCAAGTGGGCCGCCCAGGGACAGGCACGCCGCGCGATGCTGCTGGCGGGCTATGCCGCCTTGGTCGCCGCCACCCTGGCACTGATGGGCCACCCGGGCATGGCGCGCTTCGTCATCGCCGCGCTGGTCTTCAAGTTCACCTGGACCTTCATCCTCCCGTTCGCCCTGGCCAGCCTGGCCGAACTCGACCCCTCCGGGCGCCTGATGAACACCGTCAACCTGGTGATCGGTGGCGGGCTGGCCACCGGCCCCTTGCTCGCCGGCCAGCTGATCGAGGCCCAGGGTCATCACACCGGCATGCTGCTGGGCGCCTCCGCGGCAGGCCTGCTCTCCCTGGCCCTGATCCTGAGCTCCAGCGGCGCCTCGACGACGCTGCGAGACGCTCGAACCACACCCACCCAAGGAACGACCTCATGACCCGCCGTACCGCCTTCTTCTTCGATGAACACTGCCTGTGGCACAGCGCCGGCCAGCACGCTCTGGTCATGCCGGTAGGCGGCTGGGTGCAACCCCCAGCCGCCGGTGGGCTGGCCGAGTCGCCGGAGTCCAAGCGACGCTTCAAGTCGTTGATGGATATCTCGGGGCTTACCCGGGCCCTCGATCTTCGCACGGCCCCCATGGCCAGCGAGGAAGACCTGCTGCGCATTCATCCCGCCGAGTATCTGGCACGCTTCAAGGCGCTGAGCGATGCCGGCGGTGGCGAACTGGGCGACCACGCCCCCATCGGGCCGGGCAGCTACGAGATTGCGCGGGTCTCCGCGGGACTGGCGATCGAGGCCGTGGCCACGGTGCTGCGCGGCGAGGCTGATAACGCCTACTCATTGTCGCGCCCCCCCGGCCACCACTGCCTGCCGGATCGCGCCATGGGCTTCTGCATGCTGGCCAACATCCCCATCGCCATCGAGGCTGCCAGAGCCCGCTCGGGCCTTAGCCGTGTCGCAGTGATCGATTGGGATGTCCATCATGGCAACGGCACCCAACACGTCTATTACCAACGTGATGACGTGCTGACGATCTCGCTGCATCAGGAGGGCTGCTTCCCGCCGGGCTACGGCGGTGCCGACGATCGCGGCAGCGGCACGGGCCTCGGTTACAACCTCAATATCCCGCTGCTGCCCGGTGGCGGTGAGGACGCCTACCAGCATGCCATGCAGCGACTCGTGGTACCGGCACTGGAGCGCTTCGCCCCGGAGCTGATCATCGTCGCCTGCGGCTTTGATGCCAATGGCTTCGACCCCCTGGCGCGGATGCTGCTGACCAGCGAGTGCTATCGGGAAATGACCCGTACGCTGCGCCAGGCCGCCGAACGGCTCTGCGACGGGCGCCTGGTGATGGTCCACGAGGGCGGCTACTCCGAGGCCTACGTTCCCTTCTGCGGTCATGCGGTGGTGGAGGAGCTCAGCGGCGTGCAAACCGATGTGACGGATCCGATGCTCGAGTTCCTGCGTCTGCAACAACCCAATGCCGACCTGCAGGCCTTCCAGCGCGAACGGCTGGAGGCTCTTGCGGCCAGTTGGGAGCAATAGCCGAACGCAGGCGGCCGAGAGGCGCCCGGCTTGGCAGACGCTCTCGGCCCTCACCGTGGGGCAACGCTGCCAAGCCGTTAGCCGGCCGTCTCGGCCAGCCGCTCGAAGGCCGCTGCGTTGGGGCAGAAGGTATGGCACTCGTCGACCCCGGCGTCGCGGCGCATGGCGCCCCAGCAGTGGCCAGCCACCGGGCAGGCATTGCAGTTGCCGCGCAGGCTGGGGTAGCTGACGTGGCGTTCGACGCTGGCCGGCTCGAGACCGAAACGCTGCAGCATGGCCGGCATCAGGGTGTCGGCCGGCACGAAGGCGCGGTAGCCGCCACGATCGAGGTGACGCGCCATCTCGCGCTCGAAGGTGGACTCCAGCGGGGTATCGAGATCTCTCAGCATCTCGCTGTAGACCTGCGGCGATTCCGCCTCGATCTCGCGGACCAGTCGCCGCGTGGAAGCGCGGTAGCTGCCTTCGCAGAGGCGGTTCCACCATGTGTTCTTGGCTGCCTGGGACATAGGGAGACTCCTTGACGATACGTTTCCTGCAGTATCGGCCTCCCAGCAGCTGGTGACATTGACGAGGGTCAAAATAGTTTCAATTGAAACGACATTGCCGAAGTTGGGCGTCCAGAAGACGTGCCGCAGGCGGCAGCCGGTATCCGCTGCGGCTCGGCTATGATCCGCTGCGGCTCGGCTATGATCCGCTGCGGCTCGGCTAGAGGAAACGCTCGAAGCGGTAGGGGGCTGGGTCGATAATCGGATCGGCGCCGGAGAGAAGATCGGCT
>NZ_BAEU01000022.1:0-2524 GCF_000246875.1 Halomonas sp. KM-1 | reverse complement strand
TGCCACCAACTCGGGTCGCTTCTGCGTCAATAGCGAGGCCTGCTCGTAGGTATGGGCAATTTTCAGCACCTTGAGGTCGTCGTGCATACGGCCGACCAATTGAATGCCCATGGGGCGGCCCCGGTCATCGAAACCGGCCGGCACGTTGATGACCGGGCAGCCAGAAAGTGTGCCGGGGATCACGACCTCCATCCAGCGGTGGTAGGTATCCATCTCGCGCCCGGCTATCTCTTTAGGCCAGTGACGTCAAAGGGGAAGACCTGCGCAGAGGGCAGGGCAACGACGTCGTAGCTATCAAAAAGTGTATCCAGCATCGAATACCACTGTGTGCGGGCGGCAGAGGCACGAAAGACGTCCGGCCCCGTCAGGCGCAGCCCACCCTCGACCTCCCAGATCACCTCGGGCTTCATATGGGCCCGTTTAGCCTCGTCGGCGTAGAGGTCGTGGGCGATGCCGGCGATCAGGAAGTGACGCAGGGTCAGCCAGGTCTCCCATAACTGCTCCATGGAATAATCCAGGCTGACCTCCTCCACCCGAGCCCCTAGGCTCTCGAAGTGGCCGAGGGCCTGGCGACACAGATCGAGTACACCGGGTTCGGTGGCCAAATAGCCGTCGAAATCACCTAACCAGGCGACCCGCAGGCCGTAGATATTCATGTCGAGGCCAGCTGCGTAACGCGCGTTATCTGTCGCAAGCGAAAGCGGCACCCGGGAATCGAAGCCGGCCATGGTCGCCAACAGGCGCGCCGTATCCGCGACCGTGCGGCCCATGGGACCGTCGTAGCCAAGCTGCTGGAAGAACATCTCCCGAGTGGTGCCATGGGGCACACGCCCCTGACTCGGCCGGAAGCCGATGACGTTATTGTAGGCCGCTGGATTGCGCAGCGATCCCATCATGTCACTGCCGTCCGCCACCGGCAGCATGTGGGTGGCCAGTCCCACCGCGGCCCCACCGCTGCTACCGCCAGCGCACAGGGTCGGATCAAAGGCGTTGCGGGTGGTGCCGTAGACGGGGTTGTAGGTTTGCGAGCCCAGGCCAAACTCGGGGGTATTGGTCTTGCCGATCAGGATAGCGCTGGCGGCACGCAGCCGCTCGACGAAGACGGCATCCTGCCCCGGCACCCACTCCTTAAACAACGGGGAGCCCAGGGTAGTGGTGATACCGCGCGTCGGTGCCAGATCCTTCACGGCATGGGGGAATCCATGCATCCAACCCCGGTAGTTATCTCGTGCCAAGTCGTCGTCAGCCGCTTGTGCCTCCTCCATCAGCACCTCATGCGCGCGCAAGGCGACGATGGCGTTGTAGGTGAGGTTATAGCGCTCGATCCGACCGAGGTAGGCTGTCATCACCTCGCGGCAGCTGACGCTGCCCTGGCGGATGGCGGTGGAGAGATCGACGGCGGAAAGCGCGACGAGCTCTGCCTCGGAGCCAGGTTGTATCTTGGCGGCATGGTTGTCGGCGATGCCACTCAGGCCAGTGATGGCAAGCATGCCGGTCCCAGCGGAGAACTTGAGGAAGTTACGGCGATCCAGCGAATACGGCTTAGTCATGGTCGGTGGCCTCGTATTTTCAGGCATCCTTGTTATTGGATACGAGAACCTTAGCGAGACGAAGAATCAGCGTTAAGCCAGATTGGTTTCACATCGTGGAACAAGTCGCTCAGCCTTCCTTGGGGCTACTGACCGAAGCAGCAGCTTCGTGGTTAGCGCCGTGAAGATAGAGAAGAGACTTCTGGCAGCGCCGGCCAGTCGGGGTGAGCGTGCCACCACTGCCACAGCGCCCCGGCCGAAGCACCGGCGGCCTTCAATAACGCCCTTGCCTCATTGAGATCGCCGGCCTGCATGGCCCTGACCAGAGGCGCCAGCAGCACACCCGCCACCGCCTGGATACCCAGGGGCTGGTCGGGGGTCACCACCAGCTCTCGCTCGGCCAGCCGGGTACCGACAATGGCCAGCCCCCGCTTGACCCGTACCCGGGCCCAGGGCTCCGGCGGGTGCAACGGCTGGTGATCGGGCCAGTGGCAGCGTGCCGCCCAGTAGGGCGCCGGTTCGGCAACCGTCGACGCCTGACAGGCGGCCTGACGATAGAAATCGCGCCCGGCACGGGCGAAGCGCCAGTACTGGGCGTCCTGGCGGCGCTGATGGAAACGCTGCAGCGGTGCCACCGCCTCGCCGGCCAGCAGGCCTTCGAGCACCGGTAGCAGGCCATGGGCCGAGGAGAGCGCATTGAAGATGCCCTGGCCGGAGAGGGGATCGATGGCCATGGCGGCATCGCCCAGGCGCCAGACCCGTCCCTCTCTCACGGTGGTACGCCCCAGCGTGCCAGGGCGGCGATAGTGGTGATGAACGGGCGAGTCGCCCCAAAGCTCGGCCAGGGCCGGCTGGGTGGCCAGCCAGGCGTCGGGGTCGCGGCTGGCATGGCGTAGCATCGCCTCCGGCAGGGCCAGCTGCAGGTACTGCTGGCCCTCCAGCCGCGACCACCAGGCCCAGCCGCCGCCGGGCAGCGACAGCGCGGCACTTCCCGG
>NZ_BAEU01000023.1:0-1162 GCF_000246875.1 Halomonas sp. KM-1 | reverse complement strand
GCTGGTACGCCTGCATCTGGGCCGCCGAAGAGACGCGGCCGGAAGGCACCGCCTGGCAACCCTGGATGTCGGGGCCGCCACCGCTCGGCACGCCTCCGCCCCTGGGCGGAGCCAGCTTCTCCGCGGCCCATGCCCTAGGCTACTGGCTGGCTGAGGCGGCCGGTGAGCTACTTGTAGCAAAGGCGATGGCCACATAACTCGTAGCGGTCCACCGAGATACTCTGTCTCGAGCTGGCCATGGCAGCCCATTTTGCAACGTAACCGTCCAGCCAATACGCCCTGGTGGAGGGCCTCGTTCATGCACAACCGACTTCTCTACAAGGCTGCCCGGGTGCTAGAGGCAATCGCTGAGCACCAGTCACTTGGCCTCGAGGAACTTCATCTCCTGCTTGATCTACCGAAGCCCACTCTGAAACGCCTCCTCGATGACTTCGAGGAGTTGGGCTGGCTCTATCGCCGGCTAGGCGATAAGCGCTATGTGGTGCTGGGTGGTATCGAGGGATTGTGCGATGCTCGTTACCGGATGGCGAAGATCGCAAGCCCTTTCTTGGACGAGCTATTCAAGGCAACCGGTCTGGCATCGGACTTGGTGATCGCCACATTGCACGGACCGACCATCCTCGAGAGTAACTTCTCGCGCCTCAGTATTCGGATCGGTCGCGACAGGATAATCGGAGCCCACCCCTGTCCCTGCCAAGCCGCCTCAGGCCGAGCCTTGGTGGCACACTCCCTGCCCGTTGCCTCGGAATTACTCCATAGCTCTGAGGTCGACGATGAGTTTCTTCGTACGCTCGAAGACGAGCGCCAGACCGGTTACTTCCGGCGCATACCCGGGAGCTGGGAATACGGTTTCTGCCGACCATTCGACATTGATGCCATCGCGATTCCCCTGACTGTGGGCGAACAGGCTGTAGTGTCCCTGAACCTATACTGGGATGTTCGACGCCTGGCCTTCAGGTTTGTGGAAACCCACTATCTGCCCCAGTTGAAAGCTACCGGACAACGCCTGACAACGGCGCTCGAAATGCATGTCGCGACCCTAGTCGCCCTGTCCACTGGAGAGCTGGCCAACCCCTAAAGGATTAGTGAGTGAGCGATCCCGCACTCTCGAGAGAGACGATAGTGCGGGATCGCTCATCTCAATTAATTAAGCGGGCTCACC
>NZ_BAEU01000024.1:0-8221 GCF_000246875.1 Halomonas sp. KM-1 | reverse complement strand
GCACTCTGCAGGACTTGGCTCAAAGGAACTCCTGCGGCACCAGCGAAGCCACGCTCTCTTCTTCGGCAGCCGCAGCCAGCTGTTCATGGAAATACCGCATGGCTTCCATACCGTCGACGCCTCGACTATCGGCAACCGAAGCCGCCCACTCCTCGACCAAGGTATCGCTGATGCTGCGCAAAGCCTCCAGGTCATTGCCATTGAGTTCGGTAAAGGTGTGACCACGCTCCTCGGCGAACTCTACGCCGCGTACATCAACGGTATCCATCATATACCCGAACAGCCGCGACAACCGTTCGCCGGAAACGGCCTCGATCGCCTCGCGATCTTCGGGCGAGACCTGATCCCACACCGTGGGATTGACCACGATGGTGAAGCTGCCGCGATAGAAACCGCCATCCACTTTGAGGGTGTAGGGGAAGACCTCCGCAACACGGAAACTGCGCAGCCCCTCCGGCACCAGCATGGCCCCGTCGATGACGCCTTGCGAGCCCGCCTCGTAGACGCTGGTGGGCGGCAGCGCCACACCGGTCAGCTCGAGAGCATTGGAAAGTTCCCCCATCACCCCGCCACCGACACGAATTCGCTTGCTCATCAGATCATCGAGAGTGGCGTACTTGTCACGACTGAAGATCCAGCCCGGGCCGTGCACGCCGGCGGCCACCACCTCGACGCCACGATGCTCACCGGCCTGGGCGAGGTACTCCTGATGCGTACGCCAGTAGGCGGCGGAAGCATGCTCGGAGGAGAAGTCCTCGAAGGTGGGGAATTCCGGCAGCTTGGTCAGCTCGAAGCGGCCGGTATTGTATCCATGGAAGACCCAGGTGGCATCGGCGATGCCGTCGGCAACGATCTCCATCTGCGAGGCTGGTGGCCCCATGTCGTGCACCACCTCGACGGTCACGCGACCCTCGGTGGCCTCCTCGATCCAGGCCTTCCAGGTCGGCCAGACGATGGTGTTGATACCGTGGTTCGGACCTGCCCAGGTGCTGACGGTAATGGTTGTCTGGGCTTGTGCAGAGACACTCAGGGTTGCGGTAACCAAAGCGCCGAGCAGCAGCATTCTATTGTTCTTGCGCACGTTTCTTCCCTCCTTTCGCCATGGGCGGCAGTTCTTGACGTTATAGGAATGAGCCGAAAGGTCTCGTAGTGATACAACAAAATTTGGAAAAAGGATATTTATGAAACACTCAATACGTACGATGCTACCTCATGGCGTCGAGTGCAACGGCTTTCACCGCGAACGGCATCAGACATAAGTCGAATGCCTCCAACCCGCCAATCAAGGAGCCAGAGCCTAAAATGAACCACATGCCGCCACCATTGCTGGCGAATAGAGGATGCGAGGAATAAAGACACGCGACCCATGTCTTTCTTCTTCCTTCAGGTATCAAATTCTTCGAGGCAGACAGAGTCTGCAAAGTGTTTCAAGACAAGACGCTACTGTTGCAGCTTGACGCACCCGGCCGATCTCAAAAGCGACGGGGACGTCTCAAAAAAGCACATAACATTTTAATTTTAAGGAGTTTTCTCTCGACGGGCGCGGCACGTGCAGAGTGAATGACACAGGCGTTACGACACCTCGACCTTGGCGCTGCCGCAACGACGGCTGTGCACACCAGGACAACAACAACGCGAGGAGAACTCCCCGTGATGAAGCAAGCTTTCTCGACAGGACTCTGTAGCCTGGCCCTACTGCTGCCAGCCCTGGCCCAGGCCTCCCCAAGCGGTGAGGCCATCAATCGTTACTGCACCGGCTGCCATCAGGCCCAAGACGGCGCTGGGAGCTGGAGCCGTATCAGCCAGCAGCGCAAGACGCCGGAAGGCTGGGACATGACGGTGGCACGCATGCAGATCATGCATGGCCTGGAACTGCCCGCCGACGCACGCCGCGATATCGTCAAGTATCTGGCCGACACCCAGGGCCTTGCCCCCGAGGAGAGCGCTCCCCAGCGCGAGCTGATCGAGCGCCGTCTCAACCGCATCGAATCCTTCGACCATCCCAGCTACCAGGAGATGTGCGCCCGCTGCCATACCGGCGGCCGCGCTCAGTTGCAGCAGCGTCCGCTGGAGGAGTGGGAGCATCTGATGCACTTCCACGTAGGCCAGTTCCAGACCACCGAGTACCAAGCCATGGCCCGCGACCGGGACTGGTTCGATATCGCCCTGAACGAGATCGCCCCCTGGCTGGCCGAGACCCAAGACCTAGAGAGCGAGGCATGGAACGCCTGGCAGCAGGCCGAGGCGCCCGACCCCGAGGGGGACTGGCAGCTGTGGGGTCACTGGCCCGGTGAGGGCGACTTCTACGCCGACGTGAACATCACCGCGGGCGAGGGCGAGGACGCCTATACCCTGACCCTGGCCGGTGCCTTCACCAACGGCCGCCCCTTGACCGGCGAGGGCCGGGCCATCGTCTACACCGGCTACGAGTGGCGCGCCAACCTCGAACTCAACGGCCGCGGCTTCCAGCAGGTGCTGGACCTCTCCGGCGAGCGGCCCAGCGGGCGCATCTTCGACGACCGTGACGAGGCGTTCGGCATGCAGGTGGAGATGATGCCGGTCGCGGCCGCCGCACCCGGTCTCGTGGCCAGTCAGCCGGCCTCGCTGAAGGCCGGCGAGCGCAGCCGTCTGGTGCTGCTGGGACAAGGGCTGAACGAAGGGGAGATCGAGCTGGGCGAGGGCGTCAGCGTACGCGACGTCATCGAGCGCAGCGACCACCGCCTGGTGCTGGATGTGATGACGAATGCCGACCTGGCGCCCGGCTGGCTGAGCGTGCGCATCGGCGACAGGAGCCACGACCGGCTGCTGGCCGGCTACCGCAGCGTGGACCGTCTCGAGGTGAGTCCGGCGCTCGGCGTGGCGCGGGTGGGCAACGACAAGACCCCGCCGGTGAGCGGCGTCTTCACCGCCCTGGGCTATCTGGGAGAGGGCGAGGCGAGCATTCCCCTGGGCCAGGTGCCGGTGCGCTGGAGCGTCGCGCCCTGGGACGAGATCGCCGAGGGCGAAGAGGACGTCAAGTTTGCCGGCGTGCTGGACGCCGCCACCGGAATCTTCACCCCGGCCGGCGCCGGCCCCAACCCGCTGCGCCGGTTCAACACCAATAACGCCGGCAACCTGCGCGTCACCGCCAGCGTGGTGGGCCAGGAGGAGGTACAGGACGAGGCCCAACTGATCGTCACCGTGCAGCGCTGGAATAATCCGCCGCTTCGCTAACACCGGACCAGGAGGTCATCATGGGAATCTTGCAAGCGATCCCCCAGAACCTGCATCGGGTGGAGGTGGAAGGCCAGCCGCTGTGGTTCCATGTGCCCACCACCAGCCTGTTCGCCCCGGACCCGCTCAGCGAGGCACTGCTGGCCCTGGCCGGCCGCGAGGAGGGGTTGGATCCGCACGCCTTGCCGGGCCAGTTGATCCATGAGGTCGAGCCCGAGGAGCTGGAGGCGCGCCTGGCGCAGCTCAAGGCGCTGAAACTGGTCACCGACGGCACCGTCCAGGCCTACAACCCCCGCGTCCAGGTGGAGCAGTTCCCGCTCTCCACCGTGGTGCTCAACGTCAATACCGGCTGCAACCTGAGCTGCAGCTACTGCTACAAGGAAGACCTGGACAACCCTCGCGACGGCAAGAAGATGGACCTGGCCACCGCCCAGGCGGCCATCGAGATGATGCTGCGCGAGGCCCCGCAGCGGGATCGCTACAACGTCGTGTTCTTCGGCGGCGAGCCGCTCAGCAACATGCCGCTGATCCGCGCGGTGGTGGCCTGGGCCGAGCAGCGCATCCACGGGCTCGGCAAGGCGGTGGACTTCACCCTGACCACCAACGCCACCCTGCTCAACGAGGAGAAGATCGCCTTCTTCGATGCCCACCGCTTCGGCCTGACGGTGAGCATGGACGGCCCCAAGGCAATCCATGACAAGAACCGTATCGCCGTCAACGGCCAGGGCACCTACGACCTGGTGGCCCGGCGCATCGCCCCGTTGCTGGCCCACTATCGCTCGCGGCCGGTGGGCTCCCGAGTCACCCTGACCCAAGGCACCACTGACGTGATCGGCATCCACCACCACCTGGTCAATGAGCTGGGCTTCGCCGAGGCCGGCTTCGCCCCGGTCACCTCGGGTGACATGGCCGCCTACAACCTGACGGGCGAAGAGCTGCGTATCGTCTTCGACGGCATGCTCGAACTCGGCGAGCGTGCGGTCGCGGCTGCCATCGAGGGCCGCGACATCGGCTTCGGCAACTTCAACCAGCTGCTCACCGACATCTGGGAGGGGCGCAGCAAGGCCGTGCCCTGCGGCGCCGGGCTCGGGCTGGTGGCGGTGGACCATGGCGGCGACGTACACCTCTGCCACCGCTTCACCGGTTCCGAACTGCCGACCTTCGGCAGCGTCCGCGAGGGGCTTGACCATGCCGGCCTCAAGCAGTTCATCGAGGCCAGGAGCGATCGCAGCGAGCGCGGCTGCAGCAACTGCCGCATCCGCAACCTCTGCTCCGGCGGCTGCTACCACGAGAGCTACGCCCGCTTCGGCGATCCCATGACGCCGACCTACCACTACTGCGACCTGATGCGCGAGTGGGTCGACTTCGGCATCGGCGCCTACGCCCGCATCCTGCGTCACAACCCCGACTTTCTCGACGGCCCTCTGGCCGGGAGGCAAACCGCATGACACACAACAACAAAGGCTTCAGCGAGCTGGGGCTCACCCCTCTCAACCGCAAGGCCCGGGAGATGGAGCGGGCCGCCACCCCCGAGGCACTGGAGGAGGTTCAGGCCATGCAGACCATCGCCGGCTGCACCTCGAGCTTCGACCCCGGCTGGGAGGTGGATCCCTTCGGCGGCGTGGCCTCGCTGTGCCAGCCCATGGAGGCGGACCTCTACGGCTGCGCCGACCCCTGCTGGTGGCCCGCCCAGGTACCCGACACCATGAACACCTACCCCCACTGGGGGGATGGAGCCGACCGCGCCGAGGATGACTGGCGCAAGCTCGACAGCGTCTACCCGGGAGGCGACAAGTGATGACAAGTTCCGTGATGAAGCGACTCCACCTGCCCCTGGCGGGCCTGCTGGCCCTCGTCGTTCAGCCCTTGATGGTGGCGGCTGCCGAAGCCGAAGAGGCGCGCGAGTACCTGGTGACCATGGCCCGCCCCAACCAACTGCATGTGATCGACCCCGAGGCCCGGGAGGTGGTGCGCAGCTGCGACGTGGCGGGCGCCTTCGGCTCCGGTACCCTGCAGCTCTCCCCCGACGAGCGTATCGCCTATGTGCTGCACAACCGCTGGGAGGACGTGGTGGGCATCGACCTCACCAGCTGCGAGGAGGTGTTCCGCGCCCGTCAGTCCGAGGGCGACGTGCGCGCCAAGGCGCTCGCCTCGCTGGCGGTGAGCCCCGACGGCAGCCGTCTCTACACGGTGCAGGACCGGGTACGCCTGCATCGCGACCGCTACGAGGTGCTGGAGCCGCAGCTGGCGGTGTATGACACCTCGGCGGGCCTCGATGCCAAGCCCCTGGCCACCTTCCCCGCTCCACGCCAAGTCACCACCATGGGTGCCGCCGCGGATGGCTATCTCTACCTCGCCGGAGCCGATATCTACCGGGTCGACCCCGAGAACGGCGACACCAAGGTGGCCATCGCCAACCGCAATTGGGATCGCCCCGGCTTCAGCCCACCCGACTCCCTGGCGATGTGGTCCATCGGCGAGGTCACGGACGAGTTCGTGCGCCCTTACACGGTAGCGGAGCATCCCGGCGAGGAGAACGAGGCCTGGCACTGGGGCATCAGCCGGATCGATCTGACCACCGGCGAGACCGAAAACAAGGAGATCGCGCCCTTCGAGTTCATCATCTTCTCGATGGTCTCCGACCCCCGCGAGCGTGACGTCTTCTACGGCGTCTACACCCAGCTTAGCAAGCTGGACGCCAGAACGCGGGAGATCGTGCGGGTGATCGACCTCGACCACACCTACTATGTCATCAATACCTCCTACGACGGCTCGCGCATCTACGTGGGCGGCGCCTCCAGCGACATCGCCATCTACGATGACGACTTCAACGACCTGGGACGGATTCGCCTGCCCGGCGACATGAGCACCGCCACGTTGAAGGTGGCGCGCTTCTAGGCGCAGCACCTTTAGCCTTGTGGCGTAGCCCTCTTGGCCGGCGCTTGCGAAAGCGACCGGCCCCTCTGTGCTGGAGAACTGTCGATGCGCGAGTCCGAACCCACCCGGGAGACAGGAGCGCTGCCCTGGAACTGGCTCTATCGCCCGCTCAAGGCGCGGCGTGTGGCGCTCGCCCGACTGCTGGCGCTGAGCCTGGTGGCAACCCTGCTGGCACTGCTGCCGCCGCTACTCACGCAGCGGCTGATCGACCGCGGACTGATGCAGGGCGACTTCGCCACGGTGCTCGCCTATGTCGGCGTCCTGGTGGCGGTGGGGCTCGCCGCGCTGGGCCTGCAGGGGCTGACTCGCCTGCAGCATGTGGCGCTCTCCGTCCGGCTGCTGCTGGCGCTGCGCCGCTCGCTGTTACGTCACCTGCTGCGTCTGGCCCCCGCCCGCTGGCAGGCCCGGGGGCGGGGCGACCTGATGAGCCGCATCGACGGCGACCTGTCGATTTTGCAGGGCTTCGCCCTGGACGGCCTGCTCAGCGGCCTCTCCAACCTGCTCGGGCTGGTGGGCGCCCTGACCATGATCGGCTTTTACAGCCCCATGCTGATGGTGTTGGTGGCGCTGCTGGTGCCGCTTCAGTGGCTGTGGCTGCGCGCCTGGCGCCCGGCGCTGACCCTCCGTCAGCGGGCTCTGCGCGAACAGAGCGGCGAGATCTCCGGCTTCTGGCAGGACACCCTGGCCCTTGGCCCCTGGTTCCAGGGCCAGGCGCTGGAGGCCTCGCGGCTCAACCGCCTCCAGGGACTCGGCCACGAGCAGCTACGCCGGCTGCTGGCGGTGCGCTGGGTGGGTTTCCTCTGCGACATGGGGCCCCAGCTGATCCTTTCCCTGGCCCGGGCCGGCCTGCTGCTGTTGGGGGGCTACCTGGTGATCCAGGGGCGCCTGCAGCTCGGCGAACTGGTGGCCCTGCTGGCCTATCTTGGCATGGTGATGGCGCCCATCGGCGGCCTGCTAGGGCTCTACGGCGGCTGGCAGCGGGCCCGGGTCAGCGCGGCTCGCCTGGCCGAGCTGTTCGCCGAGCCGGCCATGAACGATCCCTACCGGGGAGAGCGTCCTGCGGGCCCCGGCGAGCTTCGCCTGGCGGGGGTACGCTTCCGCCATGCGGGACAGGCCGATGGGCTGCTGGATGGCGTCGATCTTACGCTTGCGCCGGGGCGCAAGGTGCTCATCGACGGCCCCTCGGGCGCCGGCAAGAGCAGCCTGATTCGCCTGCTGCTCGGGCTGGAAGCGCCGGAGGCGGGCGAGATCCGTGTCGACGGCGTGCCGCTGGACGCGCTCTCTCGCCACCACTGGTTGAAGCAGGTGGCTTGGGTGGAACAGCACCCCAGCCTGCTGCGCGGCAGCCTGGCGGAAACCCTGCGCGCCCTCGCTCCTGAGGCTAGCGATGCCGAGCTGGTCGAGGCACTGTCGCAGGTGGGTCTTGGCGACTGGCTAGCCGCCCTGCCGCATGGCCTCGCAACCGAACTCGGCGACCTGGGCGGCACGGTGTCCGGCGGCCAGCGCGCACGCCTGGCCCTGGCCCGGGCACTGCTCAAGAAGCCCCGCCTGGTGCTGCTGGATGAACCCACCGCGGCCCTGGATGCCGAGACTGCCCGAGCCTTTGATGCCCGGCTCGACGAACTGCTGGGCAATACCACCCGGCTAATCATCAGCCATCAGGGGAGCCATTTCAGCAATCTCGATGCCTGTTATCGTCTCCAGGACGGCAGGCTGATCGCCAGGGAGGCGACCGCATGCCCCTGAGGCCACGCCCCCTCTCCCTCGGCCTGATCGACAGCGGCACCGGGCCGGACGCCGCCGCCACGGGCTGGCTCGCCCGCTGCCATGCCCCCGGCGGCTGCGAAGATCGCCTGGGCCATGGTCGGGCTATCCTCGCCACCCTGGGCCACTATCTGCCGCTCCAGCGGCTGGAAATCGCTCTCTACAAACTGTTCGAGGAGCGCCTGACCTGTGACGCCGACAGCCTGGCGACGGCTCTCGAATGGCAGGCCGAACGGCCGCCGGCCTGGCTGCTGTGTAGCCTGGGCCTGCCGCGTGCCGATGCGCGGCTACGCGCGGCGGTGGAACG